>JAWVEC010000216.1:0-2738 GCA_033856975.1 Gaiellales bacterium | reverse complement strand
ACGTCGTTCATCGGTTCTTGAGGTACACGCTCTCGAGCACGTGCGCCGCCGTCTCGCAGCCGTCGACGGCCTGTTCCAGATCCTGGTAGATGTCCTTCCAGCGGATCACGGCCATCGGATCCTGGCCGTCCGAGAACAGCTTGGCGACGGCGTCGCGGACGATGCGATCGCCCTCGTCCTCGAGCGTGTGCACCGCCACCAGATGCTCGCTGACGTCGCGGAGGCCGTCCAGACCCTTGATGCCTTCCGCCAGCAGCACCACGGCGCGGTGGATCACGCCCGCCTGCTCGATCGCCTCGGGCGGGATGTTCTCGACGCCGTACAGGTTGACCTCGTCGGCGACCTGATCCATGTAGTCACAGATGTCGTCCAGCGCCGAGGCCAGGTCGTAGATGTCCTCGCGGTCGATCGGCGTCACGAAGGTGCGGTTGACCAGCTGCACGATCTCGTGGGTGAGGTCGTCACCGACGTGCTCGCAGTCCTTGATCTGCCCGACCAGCTCGCCGCGGGCCGGGTGGTGCTGCAGCAGTTCGAGCAGCAGTTCGGAGGTGGTCACAAGGTTGGCCGCCGAACGGTTGAACAGACCGTAGAACTCACGGTTTCTCGGCACCAGCCGAAACTTGCGCATACGCGGACGCTACAGCACCGGCAGGTCGGTGCGCCGGGCCACTCGCATGGCCGCGGTGCGCCCGGGCCGGCGTTCGCTGGACGTCCCGCGGCCGTGGGCGTAGGATGGTCGCGGACGCAAGAGCTGCCCGGGCGAGAGTAGCGGCAGCCGGCCCATATCGAGGTCCGCCGACCGCCACGGGAGCGACCGGCGGACCTCCCATCGCTTGTGTCAGTGCTCGATCAGCGCTCGCGCGACGGTGAAGATGCCAAGCACGATCACGATCGGAAGCAGCGCCATCCGTCGTGATCGCTGTGTCACCACCGGCCTGCCGGGCGAGCTCTCGACCGCGACCGCCGGCGGCCGCCGCGTTCGCCGGAGCATGAACATCCAGAAGCCGAAGAAGATCGCGAACGGGACGAGCGCAACCAGCAGCCCGCGCGCCACGTGGGCGTCGATCAGGAGCAGGACGATCACGGCGAGCAGCGCCAGCGCTGCCAGCGCGGCCCAGAGCGGGATCAGCCCGGAGCCGGACGCGGGGCCGGTGGTCGCGGCGTCGGGCGACGACTCGGTACGGCGAGCCGAGGTCGAGCGGCGATACGCCCAGTACGCCGCGAACAACAACAGCGGAGCCGCCGCGACCAATCCGGTGACGAGGTTGTCGTGGCTCATGCCGGCGGCGCCCACACGAGCTCGAATCGCTCCAGCACGATCTCGGTCTCCTCTGTCACGGGTCGGCCTTCGCCTGCGAAGAACTCGATGTGCGCCTGGCGCCAGTGTGCCAGGCTGCGGTCGCCCTCGCCCTCCGTCCACGCGAACTCCTCGTCCACGTCGCCGAAGCGGCGCACCTCGACCGCGGTCGTTCGGACCACGCACAGCGGCTCGCCCGCGCTGTCCAGGACGACTCCCAGATCGCCGGCGGCCGGCATCGGATCGCCGTCAGATCCGTACCACGACCGGAGGCTTGCCGTGGCACGCTTGGGCCCGTCACGCACCAGCAGGCCGAGCGCCGTGGCATCGCTGCCGAACCCCCAGGCCGTGTACGGGCCGTCGATGCCTTTGGCGGCAACGAACAGCTCCCAGAACCGCGTGACGCGAGGGTCGGCGAGGGCCGCAGCAGGCTCGGGGTCCACCGGCTGAATCTAGCAGGCGAAGTCGGGGCGGCAGGATTTGAACCTGCGACCGCCCGGCCCCCAGCCGGTGTACACCGAGCGTCGCGGCTTCCAGCCTGTCCAGATCGTCCATCATCGTCCGCGCTTTGGGACGATCTGGACGGATCGGACGGAGCATCCGTTACCACCCTCGTTACCATGACCCCGTCCGCACTACAGCAAGTCGAGCAGTCCCCCTGGGCCCTTCGCGTCGAACTCCTCGCGAGAGATCAGGCCCGCCTCCAGCAGACTGCTGAGCCGCGCCTCAGGCGAGCCTCCAGGTCGTCGCCCCCACCCGTCGGCGCGCCGCGGGAGAGTCGATCTACTTCGTCCAGCAGCAGCTCGGCCACGCCGACATCCAGACGACGATCGACCTCTACGGGCACCCCGACCAGGCCGCGCATCGCGAGGCCGCTGGTCGGGCGGCGAGCTGGTGGCGCTCCGCCGGCACGAGCGGCTAGCGCACCGAGCCGTTCGGCCTTTTGGAACGTGCTGGAGTCCGCGAGGTTCGCCCGCTCGGCCGACACACGAAGATGCATCCCTGTAGAGTCGCAGGCGTGTTGACTCCCGCCTGTTCCTGACGCTCCTCGTCCGTTCGCCGCTTGTAGCGGCGAGCGTGCTTGTTCCTGCGTCTAACGGGAGGTTCTGGGAATGGAAGGTCAACACGGGGAGATCCCCGAGTGTGTCGGTCGTCTGAGTTCGCCACTTCGTCGCAATCGCGATTTCGTCCTGCTGCAGACTGGGCAGCTGCTCTCGCAGTCGGGCACGCAGGTGGCGTCGATCGCGTACCCGCTGCTTGTTCTGAGCCTGAGCGGGTCTGCGACGATGGCCGGGGTCGTCGGTTTCGCGCGTTTCATCGCGGAGGCCGTGTTCGCGCTGCCCGCAGGCCTGCTCGCTGATCGATGGAGCCGTAAGCGCCTGATGATCTCGTCGGATGTTTTGCGGTTCGGGATGATCGCCGTCGTCACCGGCCTGATCGT
>JAWVEC010000215.1:0-7836 GCA_033856975.1 Gaiellales bacterium | reverse complement strand
CGCCGCTGCCGGTCGAGGTGCCGGTCGAGGTGCACGTGGCCGAGGCCGAGCAGGCCAAGCCACCGCCTCCGCCACCCCCCGAGTCCTAGCTCCGGTCAGCCTGCTGATCGGCCGTGATGCGGCTGCTGACGCCCGACTGTGGCGTCGGCGAGAGCGCGTCCTGGTTGGACGGAGCCAGGTCGGCGGCCAGCTCGAATGCCTCCAGCGCCGCCTCGGCACGTCCCATCCGCTTCAGGAACTTGCCGTACCAGCGGTACGCCTTGGCCAGCTCGCGCGTCCATCCGTTCTGCTGCTGGATCGAGTCGATCGCCGCCGTGTACGCCCACTCGGCCCGCTCGACATCGTTCAGCTCGTCGTAGACCCGCGCCAGCACCAGGTAGGCGTCGCCCAGCTGCCCCGGCAACGCTCCGTTGCCGAGCAGCTCGACTCCCTCGCGGGCCTTGGCCGTCGCCAGGTCGGTGTCGCCCATCTGCAGCGCACAGCGCGCCTCTTCGACCACGACGAAGCCGAGGTCGAGCGACCCTGGCCGCGCGCCGAGCAGAGTGCGTGACGCCGCCAGGTGCGTCGCCGCGCGCTCGGTCTCGCCCGCGTCGAGCAGGTTCTGGGCGTACAGCAGGTGCGCGTCTGCCAGCGCATCGTTGTCGTCCATCAGCTCGTAGATCGCCAGCGCCCGGTCGGCGTAGGCGATCGCCTGGCCAACCTGGCCGGTGCTCGCATACAGCCGTGAGAGCGAGTAGTAGGCGCGCGCCCGGCTGTGCAGGTCGACCTCTTCGGCACCGTCCTGCAGTGCCTCGGCCAGCACCGTGCCGGCGCTGCCGTAATCGCCGGCGTCCGAGTAGGCCTGGCTCAGCAGCAGCGTGTAGCGCACCAGCTTGGCCAGGTCACGACCCGGCTGGGAGCGCAGCCGTTCGGCGCACTCGTTCATCAGCGCGATCGCGCGCGCCGAGTCACCGGCGCTGATGTGCAGCCGCGCCAGCTCGATGAAGAGGTCTGGTCGCTGGGAGGGATGCGGCGGATCGCCGATCTCGAGCGCCTGGCGGAACAGGTCGAGCGCGTGCCCGTCACGGCCGCGGCGGGCGGCGATCAGGCCAAGCCCCTCGTAGCACTCGCTCATCCGCTCCGTGTCGGCCTCGACCTCGGCCTCGCGCAGCACGCCGCGCAGCATCTCCTCGGCGGCCTCGTACTGGGCCAGCCGGATCATCATCATCGCGTCCAGCACCTCGAGCGATCGGCTGCGCTGGCCGGCGGTCATCTCGCCCGTCAGCTCCTCCGGGCTCACGCCCAGGCGGCGCGCGATCTCGGCCAGCACGCGCGGGCTGGGCCGGCGGTCGCCGGCCTCGATGCGGGCCAGGTAGCTGTACGAACAACCCTCGAACGAGAGGTCACGCTGTGTCATCGCGCGCTTTCGGCGCAGATGGCGGATACGCGATCCGAGCTTTCTCAGCGCCTCGTTCGAGTAGTCAAGTTCGTGCTCCTGGGTCTCCATCATCGCCCCTCCGCTGATGTCCATTCGTGGCAAGCTTATTCGCACCGGGTGGACATGTAAAGGCCCGGGTTACAATCTGTTGCATGAGTTTTCCCGTTACACGGCTTCGTCGTTTGCGTCGTACCGATGCCCTGCGGGGCATGGTGCGCGAGACGCGGTTGGCTCCGGCCGATCTGATCCAGCCCCTGTTCGTGCGCACCGGAAGCGGCCCGGCCAGCCCGATCGGCTCGCTGCAGGGTCAGTTTCACCACTCGATCGAGACGCTGGTCGAGGAGGCCCGAGCCGTGTACGAGGCGGGACTGCCGGCCGTGATCCTGTTCGGGCTTCCCGAGCTGAAGGACGAGGCGGCCAGCTCGGCCTACGACGATGAGGGCATCGTCCAGATGGCGTTGCGGGCGCTGCGGCTGGCCGTTCCCGAGCTGGTTCTGATCACCGACGTCTGCCTGTGCCAGTACACGTCGCACGGCCACTGCGGCGTGCTGCGCGACGGCCGCGTCGACAACGACATCACGCTCGAGCTGCTGTCCCAGACCGCCGTCTCGCACGCGCATGCGGGCGCCGACATCGTCGCCCCCAGCGACATGATGGACGGCCGCGTGCGGGCGATCCGGGCCGGGCTCGACGGTGAGGGGCTGTCGGAGACGGCGATCATGGCCTACTCGGCCAAGTTCGCATCCGCGTTCTACGGCCCGTTCCGGGAGGCCGCCCACTCCACCCCGCAGGAGGGCGACCGGCGCGGTTATCAGATGGACCCGGCCAACGGGAACGAGGCGCTGCGGGAGGTGCTGCTCGACATCGAGGAAGGCGCCGACATGGTGATGGTGAAGCCGGCGATGCCGTATCTGGACGTGATCCGGCGCGTGCGCGAGGCCACGCTGGCGCCGATCGCCGCCTACCAGGTCAGCGGCGAGTACGCGATGCTGATGGCGGCCGTGCGGGACGGGCTGCTGGACGAGCGCGCGGCGGCGCTCGAGTCGCTGGTCGCGATCAAGCGTGCCGGCGCCGACCTGATCATCACCTACCACGCCGCCCGAGCCGCCGCGTGGCTGTCCTAGGCGTGCGGTCGGAGGCCGCTTCGCAGGCACTGTTCCGCGAGGCCTGCCGCGTGATCCCGGGCGGCGTTTCGAGCCCGGTGCGTGCGATGCGGTCGGTCGGCCGCGACCATCCGCTGTTCGTCGCCCGCGGCGAGGGTGGCTGGCTGATCGACGCCGACGGCAACCGCTACGTCGACTGGGTGCTCTCGTGGGGCCCGCTGATCGCCGGACACGCCCATCCCAGCGTGATCGACGCGATCACGCGCGCCGCCGCCGACGGCACCACGTTCGGGGCGCCGACAGCGCTCGAGGTGGAGCTGGCGACCGCGGTCACCGGCGCCGTGCGCTCGGTCGACCTGGTGCGCTTCGTCTCGTCCGGCACCGAGGCCACGATGAGCGCCGTGCGGCTGGCGCGGGCGTTCACCGGTCGCAGCAAGATCCTCAAGTTCGCCGGCGGCTACCACGGCCATCTCGATGCGCTGCTGGCACAGGCTGGCTCGGGGCTGGCCACGCTCGCGATTCCCTCCACGCCCGGCGTGCCGGCGGCGGTCACTGCCGATACGCTGATCTGCGAGTACAACGATCTCGACGCGGCTCGCGAACTGGCCGGGGCGCATGCGGACGATCTGGCCTGCGTGATCGTGGAGCCGGTGGCCGGCAACATGGGTGTCGTTCCGGCGCTGCCGGGATTCCTGGAGGGGCTGCGTACGATCTGCAACGGCACCGGCGCGCTGCTGATCGCGGACGAGGTGATCACCGGTTTCCGGGTGGCTTACGGCGGCGCGCAGGAGCGGCTGGCGGTGCGACCCGACCTGACCTGCCTGGGCAAGATCGTGGGCGGCGGGCTGCCGGCTGCGGCGTTCGGCGGCCGCGGCGACGTGATGGAGCGGCTGGCGCCGTCCGGCGACGTCTACCAGGCCGGCACGCTGTCGGGCAATCCGCTGGCGATGGCCGCGGGGCTGGCGACGCTCGCGCTGCTACGCGAGCCGGACGCCTACGACCGGCTCGAGCAGACGTCGGCGGCGCTGGCGGACGGGCTGGCAGCGCCCGGCGTGACGGTCAACCGGATGGGCGCGATGCTGACCGGCTTCTTCCATCCCGGCCCGGTGCACAGCTTCGCCGACGCGGTCGGGTCGGACATCGAGCGCTACGCCCGCTTCCATGCCCACATGCTGGAGCGCGGCATCTACCTGGCGCCGTCACAGTTCGAGGCCATGATGCCGTCGCTCGCGCACACGCCGGAGCAGGTCGAACTGACGCTGGCGGCGGCCCGCGAGTTCGAGCGGTGAACGTGCTCGAGCAGATCCGCGTCCGCGCCGCCGCCGACAGTCCGCTGTGGGGCGACGCGCTGCTGCCGGGCGATCCGCCGCCGGCCGAGTACCAGGGACGCTGTCCCGACAGCCATCTGCTGGGCGTCGAGATGATCCGCGAGGGCTACCTGCTGCACGGCGGCCGCTCGCGGCTGTTCGCGCAGGACGACCGCGACCTGGCGCTGCTGACGGGCGACTACCTGTATGCCGCCGGTCTGGTCGAGATCTGCACCACCGGCGACCTCGGCGCCGTCACCGCCCTGGCCGGGCTCATCTCAGCCTGCGCCCGCGATCGCGGCGAGGGCCTCGACGATCACGAAGAGCGCTGGACGGCGGCGCTGGCCGCGATCGCGTAAGGCACCGTCTGGCTCCCACGCGAGGTCGCAGCCAGATCACACCTCACTACGTGCCAGGCAACGGCCGCAAGGCCGGTGCCTGGCACGATCGAGCTGCACCCAACGTTCGCTGGCGAACGGACGACCGTCCGGCGCCGTGCGATCGCCAATCGCGGCGAGGATCCTCGGTCGCGGTTCGGTGGTGCCAGGCACCGCGTTCCGCGTTGCCAGGCACCGCCTGATCTCCATTACCGTGCCTGGCAACGACCTCCTGGCACGATCGAGCTGCGCCCAACGTGCGGCCGGCTACGGCGTCCAGCGGTCGCCGATCGGCGTCACGACCAGCTCGTGCGTCCATGCCGAGCGGCCCTGGTCGTGGATGAAGAGCACCGCCTTTGCCAGCTCGACGGGGTCGATCCGCTCGCCGCCGTGGTCGTCTCCGACAGCGCCGAACGATCCGTCGCAGACCAGCAGACAGGCGTGGACTCCGTCGCCGCGCAGTTCGTTGGCCGCCGCCTGCGACAGCGCGCGGGTGGCGGCCGCTCCCGCTCCCCAAGGCGCGCGGCCGGGCAGCGCTCGCCGGGCCGATCCGCCCGTCACCTGTACGATCGTGCCGGAGCCGCGCGCCGCCATCGCGGCGCCGACGATCCGGTAGAAGCCGAACACCGCCGGCAGCAGCTGCGTCAGGTATGGCTCCATCGCCGCGGCGTCGGTCGTGATCAGGTCGCCGCCGCCGAACCGCCCCTTGGGCGAGATCGCGTTCACCGCCAGGTCGATCGCGCCCGCCTCTGCAACCACCTTGCTCAACTGGTCGGGGTCGGATACGTCGGCGGCCACACCCCGCCCGGGAAAGGCGTCGGCCGTCTCCTGCGAGCGCGAGACGCCGGTCGCCTCCCAGCCGAGCGCGATCATGTGCTCGGCCACGGTGCGGCCGAGACCCTTTGCCCCCAGCACCAGGACGTGGGGCATGGCCGTTATCCCTGAGTTGGTGGAGTGGTGTCCACCGGCGGCTCGGATGCGGCGGGCGGCTCCGGCGAGGCCGGCGGCTGCGACGCCGCCACTGACGGCGGCGTCGAGAAGTCGACCTTGACCGGCTCGCGGTCGCCGGCGTCCTCGATCTCGAAGAACTCGCGCCGTGTGAAGCCACCCATGCCGGCGATGATCGAGTTCGGGAACACCTGGATGCTGCTGTTGTACGACTGTACGTTGCCGTTGTAGATGCGCCGTGACGCGGCGATCTGGTCCTCGGTGTTGGTCAGCTCGTTCTGGAGCTGCTGAAAGTTCTCGGTGGCACGCAGCTGCGGGTATGCCTCTGCGACCGCGAACAGCCGGCCCAGCGCCTGCGACAGCATTCCCTCGGCGGCGCCCGCGGCGGCGGGGCCGCTGGCTGACATCGCGCGGGTACGGGCATCGGTGACGGCCTGGAACGTGTCGCGCTCGTGTGCCGCGTAGCCCTTCACCGACTCCACCAGGTTCGGAATCAGGTCATGGCGCCGCTTCAGCTGCACGTCGATGCCGCTCCACGCCTCGTCCACCTTGTTGCGGCTGCGGACCATGCCGTTGTAGACAGCGATCACGAACACGATCAGCAGGATCACGATCACTGCGATGATGATCAGGGCAATGCCCATGTCGGGCTCCTTTCGACTCGCCGCGGTTGTCGTCGGCGAGAGCCCTGATGATAGACAGCAGCCCGGCGGCAGGCGAAGAGCTCTACGAAGCCGAGTGCAGAAGACCCTCGGCCAGCACGCGGCCGGCGATCGTCTGTGCCTGCCCGAGCAGCATGTCGTACTCGCCGGCGTCGGACAGCGGCAGCGTGCTCCTGACGACCAGAGTGCCCGTCTGGTACTCGACGATCGGCGCCAGCGAGCCCTGGTTGATCCACCACACGATCGTCTCGGGATCGAACATCCGCTCCAGCGCGGCACGGTCGGCGCTCTGGCCGGCCAGCAGCTTGTGGTCGCGCTGGAACTCGATCGACTCCAGCTCCACCTCGTGCTCGTCGCCCGGGCCGGATGGCAGATGGCGTGCGTTGCGCGGCACCACCCGGAAGTGCGGGAAGCCGGCCGCCAGCAGGGCCTGCACGATCGTGGTGTCCACCGACACCTGTTCCTTGCCGCTGCCGACCGTGTAGCTGAACCCGAACAGCGCGGCCGACTGCTCGCCCACCAGCACCTCGAAGCAGGGCCCCGAGCGGCCGTTGTCGGCTGCCAGCGTCGGCGTCGAGCCGTCCGGCTGTGACACCAGCTGGTAGCCGTTCAGCGCCGCCCACGACTCGAGCGCGCTCTCGGCCTGCTCGCGTCCCTGCATGCGCAGGTACCCGCGGTAGGCGCCGTAGAGCGCCGGCGCGAGAGGAATCGCGTAGTAGAGCATGTACGGCGTCACCAGGATCGTGATCACGATGCCCATACATCGGCCGTTCGCCGCCTGTTCTCAAGCGCTCGAATACACTCTTGCCGCGATGGCCTTCAAGGATCTGCGCGACTGGCTCGACCACCTGCGCCGCGAGGGCGAGCTGCACGAGGTGACGGCCGAGGTCGACCCGAAGCTCGAGATCAGCGAGATCACCGACCGGGTCACCAAGGCGGGCGGCCCGGCGCTGCTGTTTCGCAACGTCAAGGGCAGCCGGCTGCCACTGGTGATCAACCAGTTCGGCACCGAGCGGCGGATGTGCATGGCCTTCGGCGTCGACTCGCTGGACGAGCTGGGGGCGAGCATCCAGGGCGTGCTCGAGATGACGCCTCCGGAGGGAATCGGCGACAAGATCCGCGCGCTCGGCAAGCTCAAGTCGCTGGCCGACTCGCGCCCCAAGACGGTGCGCAGCGGCCCCTGCCAGGAGATCGTGCTGCAGCCGCCCGACCTCGACCAGCTGCCGATCATGACCTGCTGGCCGCTGGACGGCGGGCCCTTCATCACTCTGCCTGCCGTGATCACCAAGGACCCCCGCACCGGCATGCGAAACGTCGGTATGTACCGGATCCAGAAGTTCAGCTCGACCACGGCCGCGATGCACTGGCAGATCCACAAGGATGCGGCCGCCGACTGGAGGGGCATGGGGGAGCGGATGGACGTGGCGGTTGCGCTCGGGCTCGACCCGGTCACCGCCTACTCGGCCTCGGCACCGCTGCCCAAACACGTCGATGAGTTCATGCTGGCCGGCTTCCTGCGCGGCGAGCCGGTCGAGCTGGTAAAGGCCACCACCGTCGACCTGGAGGTGCCGGCCCGGGCCGAGATCGTGATCGAGGGCTACATCACCAAGGGAGAGCTGGCGGACGAGGGGCCGTTCGGCGACCACACCGGCTACTACACGCCCGTCGAGCAGTTCCCGGTCTTCAACGTGACCGCCCTCACGATGCGGCGCGACGCGATCTACCCGTCGATCGTGGTCGGCAAGCCGCCGCAGGAGGACGCCTGGCTCGGCAAGGCGACCGAGCGGATCTTCCTGCCGGCGATCCGGATGAGCGTCCCGGAGATCGTCGACTACGACCTGCCGGTCGCGGGCGCGTTCCACAACTGCTGCATCGTCTCGATCCGCAAGAGCTACCCCGGCCATGCGCAGAAGGCGATGCACGCGATCTGGGGGCTCGGGATGCTGTCGCTCTCGAAGTCGGTCGTCGTCGTCGACGCGCACGTGAACGTGCACGACTACGGCGAGGTGTTCTTCTACGTCG
>JAWVEC010000214.1:0-2664 GCA_033856975.1 Gaiellales bacterium | reverse complement strand
GCAGATCATGTTCGGCGTGAGAGCGTGCGGCCGCGGGAGGTGGAGCTGACGCTGCGGCGATTGATCGCCGAGGACGACGGTCCGCCGCTGTCGCGGTTTCTCGAGCGCGAGGCGACGCTGCCGCAGTTCCGCGAGTTCCTGGTACACCGATCGGCCTACCAGCTGAAGGAGGCCGATCCTCATTCCTGGGCAGTGCCGCGGCTCTGGGGCCGGCCAAAGGAAGCGCTGGTCGAGGTGCAGGCCGACGAGTACGGCGGTGGCATGCCGGGCAGGATGCACGCCTCGCTGTTTGCGATGGCGATGGCCGCCGTCGATCTGGACGACAGCTACGGCGCGTATCTCGACCGGATCGGCGGCACCACACTTGCGACCGTCAACCTGATGTCGCTGTTCGGCCTGCACCGGCGACGGCGGGGAGCCATCGTCGGACACCTTGCCGTGTTCGCGATGACGTCGCCGGGGCCCAACCGGCGCTACGCCGCCGGTCTTCGCAGGCTGGGACTGAGCACGCGGGCGACCGAGTTCTTCGACGAGCATGTCGAGGCGGACGCGGTGCACGAGGCGATCGCCGCGCATGACCTGGCCGAGGGTCTGGCGATCGCCGAGCCGGCGCTGACCGGGGACATCCTGTTCGGCGCCCGCGCACTGCTGCTGCTGGAAGCGCGGTTCGCGGAGTCGTTGCTGGGCGCCTGGTCCTCGGGCGCCTCGTCGCTTCGCGATCAGCCAGCCATCAGGTGACGCTTGGCGGCCTCGCGGCTGAGTCCGCCCTCGGCGCGAAATCGGGTGCGGCTGTGCGATCCGTCGCAGAACGGCCGTAGCCGCGAACGTCCGCAGCGACACAGCGCAACCGTGCGGCGGCCGACCTCGATCTCGCTGCCATCCTCGTTTTGCAGCGAGAACGGGCCACGCACGATCAGCGGGCCGTCCTGGTAGGGGGTGATCGTCGCTCGCTCGTCCATGTCGGCTCAATACCCGGCCCGGCTCGCCCCGAATCCCGGCCGAGGGCCGTCTGCTCGGTGCGTTCCGCCATCCATTCACAGATCGCCGTCATGCCGCCGCGCCGCGCCAGCGAGCGAAGCTCCGCGGGAGTGTCCCGCGCGAGCATGGTTCGCGCACAGCGCAGGCCGGGAGCGCCGCCGAGCCGATCTGCCGCCGGCTCGATCCGGTCGAGCAGCGCGCCGATCACCGCCCGGGCCGGGGCCGCCGACCCGGCGTGGTGGTCGAGCAGCTCGCCGTCCAGCCCGTGGCGAGCTGCACGCCAGCGATTCTCGTCGATGGCGAGCGAGCTCGGCCCAATGCTGGACTCCCCGGCATCGTGGCGATCGGCGAGATCTGACGCGAGGGCATGCACGACGCTGATCAGCGCCTCGGCGTCGTCCAGCGAGGGCTGGGCATCCGGCGCTCGCACCTCGACCGTTCCGGTACGGAGGTTGAGACGGCAGTCCCACCAGTGCTGCGACGGGTCGGGAACGGCACCGGTCTCGCGGCCCCACGCGACCAGCGACTCCAGCTCGCGCCAGTCGCGGAGCGCCGGTCCGGTTCCGTGGCGCGGCAGCGCATCCGCGAGCGTGGGGCGCACGGTGGCGAGCCCGCTGTCTCGCCCGGCAATGAAGGGCGAGTTTGCGCTCAGGGCGATCAGGTACGGCATCACCGCCCGAAGACCGTTGTAGACAGCGAGCGAGCGCTCGGCCCCATTCACCGCCACGTGCACGTGCAGGCCGGCCGCCAGCGCGCCCAGCCGCGCGCCGAGCCCGTGCGCGTCGAGCAGCGAGTCATAGCGCGGGCTCGTGCTGGTCTCGGTCCACGGAGCTGTGAAGGGATGGGCGCCGGCACCCATCAACCGCACGCGCCCGCCTGCCGCCGCGATCACGCGGCGACGTCCTTCGCCAAGCTCGTCCGCCACCACGCCGCTGGCGGCGCGGACGCCGGTCACGAGCTCGATCTGCGACGCCGACAGCTCCCGCCGATACCGCGACACGTCGCCCAGGCGGTCGACCAGCTCGGCGCTCGCCGGCGTCAGGTCAAGCGTCTCGGCGTCGAGCAGCAGCAGCTCCTCCTCCGCGCCGACGGTGAGATCATGGGCGTGATCAAACGCGGCCCGGTCGGCGGAGAGCGGCGTCGAGCCGGTCACCACTCGCGCTCGCGCAGATCCTCGACGGTACGACCGCTCACCACCGATTCCGGCTGCGTCTGGGTCGGATCTCGCCGCGCGTCGGCGTGCTCGTCACGGCGCTTGACCAGCAGCCATTGCGGCTTCTCGCCGCCGCGCGTCCGCTGCAGCGTCCAGCCGCCGCGAAGCTTGTGCCCCTCGAGCCAGATCGAGAGGTGGCCACGCTCGAGCGCGGCTTCGACCGGCCCGTCCGAGAGCACGCGATAGCTGCCGGTATCCCACACGATCACTTGGCCGGCGCCGTAGCCGGCACCGATCACACCCTCGAACGAGGCATAGTCGAGCGGGTGGTCCTCGACCTCGATCGCAAGCCGTCTGATGCGCGGGTTGGTGGACGGGCCCTTCGGTACCGCCCACGACTTCAGCACGCCACCGGCCTCCAGCCGGAAGTCGTAGTGAAGGGAGCTGGCGGCGTGCTGCTGGACGACGAAGCCTGCGCCTCCGTCCGGCCGCTCTGCGGCCCCGGCTCCCGCCGTCTCCGGGGTCTGCTCGAA
>JAWVEC010000213.1:0-14564 GCA_033856975.1 Gaiellales bacterium | reverse complement strand
GCCCCCGAGCCGGGGCCGCTGACGCTGCTGGTGCGATTCACCCTGCACGGCCATCGATACCAGGCGCAGGGCGGGGTGGCGCTCGTCGTTCCGGCGGGATAACCGCGATAGACTTGCGGCATGCCGGTCAGGCAGCCGCGGCGTGCAAGCGTCGAGGAAAGTCGGGACACCACAGGGCAAGGGTGCCGGGTAACGCCCGGACGGGGAAACCCGCTGGACAGCGCAACAGAGAGGAGACCGCCACGGCGTTCCTCGTGGACGCCGAGGTAAGGGTGAAACGGTGGTGTAAGAGACCACCAGCACCCCCGGTAACGGGGGTGGCTATGCAAGCCCCACCCGGTGCAACGCCAAAACGGAGTGTTGACGCGGCCCGCCGAGCTCCAGGTAGGCGGCATGAGCCGGCCGGCAACGGCAGGCCCAGATGGATGGCTGCCCACGACAGAATCCCGCTTATAGACCGGCTACAGGAAAACCCTGCAAATGCGGGGTTTTCCCACTTTGGGAGGTAGGGTCGTGCATCACCGGTGCATCAAGAGATTGAGCCGAGAGGTTGGATCATGTTCACTTGCCCTTGACACCGAATCATGGCACCCTGGAGGCGACAACCTGGGCGAAACAGGGGGACCTGATGCACTCGCACCTTCGGCGACTGGTGGCCTGCACTGCCGCCATCGCTCTGCTACTGATCGCGGGCACGAGCGGCAGCGCAGGTGCGGCGACCGCCCTGCCTGCGCACGTCTACGCGCCGTACTTCGAGACCTGGACGACCGACAGCATCGCGACGCTGGCACAGCAGTCGGGAAGCAAGTACTTCACTCTGGCCTTTCTCGAGTCACTGAACAAACGATCCTGCACGCTGGCGTGGAACGGCAGCAGTTCGCAGACGGTGGCGGCTGGTCGCTACCTGTCCGACATCGCTGCGCTGCGCTCCGCCGGCGGCGACGTCGTCCTGTCGCTGGGCGGCTGGAGCGCCGATCAGGGTGGCACTGAGATCGCCGACTCGTGCGGCGATCCGCAACAGATCGCCGCCGCCTACGAGAGCGCCGTCACCACCTACAACGTCTCGCGCCTGGACATGGACGTCGAGGGACGGTCGCTGACCCGGACGGCCGGCATCGATCGCCGGAACAAGGCGATCAAGCTTGTCGAGGATTGGGCCGTGGCGCACACACGGCCGCTGCAGATCAGCTACACGATCCCCACCTCCGCCTCGGGGCTGGAGCCGAGCGGCGTCGCCATTCTCCAGAACGCGATCACAAATGGCGCTCGCATCGATGTGGTCAACATCATGGCGTTCGACTACTACGACCACGTCACCACCCAGATGGGGGCGGCAGCCGAGAACGCCGCCACCGGTACCGTCGCGCAGCTGCATCAGCTGTATCCCACCAAGACAACGTCGCAGCTGTGGGCGATGGTCGGTATCACGATCATGCCCGGCATCGACGACTACCCGAAGAAGACGGAGGTGACGACCGTGGCGGACGCGCGGAACCTGGTCGCATTCGCGACGACCAACGGGGTGAACACCCTGTCGGCATGGGCGATTCAGCGCGACAACGGCGGCTGTCCAGGCAACGGTGGTGCCAACAACTGCTCCGGCATCGCCCAGAACATCTGGGACTTCGGCCACGCGATGGAGCCGTTCACGAGGTAGGACGCGTGCCCAAGCCAGAATCACCGCTCGCCGCTGGTACCTCTGGAACGGAAAACCCGGGCGGTCACCTCGATGAGGAAGTGACCGCCCGTTGGCCTACCCGGTCTGGCGGCTCAGCAGGGGGCGCCGAAATCCCACGGCATGGCGGTGCCATTAGGGTTCGGCACGTCCACGTACAGAATTGCCGAGTCGGTCGGAGCTGACCAGGGGGCGAACATGCCGTTCTGATAGGCAAACGTGGCGCGCATGATGTAGACGCCGGGCTGCGACGGAACGCAGGTGAACCCCCCGACCGGTTGCCAGGTCGCGCCGGAGTCGGCCGAAACCATCATCATCTGAGCGTTCCAGGCAGGGGGGAAGACGACGTACAGCCCCTGCTGCGGATCCGGCGGGACTGTCGCCGCGCCCAACCCGCCGCCGATCGCGGCCACTTCCGCGAGCCAGCCACCGTTCGGAACCGACAGGTTGGAGTCCTGCGCGGCGCGGAACGTCTGGGTGCTGGCACCGGTGTCCGTACCGGTTGCCGTCACCTCGATGTCATAGACGCCGTCCGACGGCACCGTGATCGTGCCGTCGCTGCAGGCAAGCGCGATCACGCAGGCGCTCTGGGGGACCGACCACTGCTGGCCGATCAGACGGGTGCGGTAGACCAGCGAGGCCATGCCCGCGGCGTCGGTGGCAGAGACGGGGATGCTGATCTGAGTCGTCCAGGTCGGCACGTCACCGACGGTGATGTCCGGCACGACCGGCATTGCCTGCTGCAGGTCGAACGACGTTTGGCTGGTGTTGCCCGCGTTGTCGATCGCCGTCACTCGGAACGAGTAGGAGCCGTCCTCGGACACCGTGATCGTCGGTGCCATCTGCTCCGCTGACCAGGTACCAGGGCTGCCGCCGGCCGAGTAGGCCCAGCTGACGGAGGCGACACCGGACGCGGCATCGGTGACGGCGGGAACGACGCTGATCAGAGGCGTGCTCATCGGCAGCGACGGGATCGAGATGGTGGGACCGGCGTTGTCTAGTTTGACGATGCCGGTCGTGGCCGTGCTCGCCTGGCCGCGCTGGTCGACGGCGACCACGGACACCTGCGTGATTCCCTGCTTGGTGATGACAACCGAGCCCGTCGTACTCAGCGTGGGACCGCCGTCCAGCTGGTAGGTGTAGTGGTCGATGTCGGTGGCGGTCGAGGTGAAGGCGACGATGCGGCTGGCGAGACTCACCCAGTTGTAGGGCGTTCCGCCGTGAAGGACAGGCGCGGGCGGCGGCGTGTCAATCGTCCAGGTGTAGGAGATGGCGAGCGTCTTGCCGGCGGTCGTTATGGCTCGCACGTGTGCGGTGTGGATGCCGCTCTGGAGGGTGCCGGGTTTCCAGGTGGCACCGCAGGTCTTGTAGACGCGGGTGTCGACGCGGCAGGTCTGCGACTTGAACGACCCGCTGCGGGCGATCTTGAAGGTCGGGTTCGCGATCGGGCTGATCTTGGCGGGAGTTGCGGTGAACCTCACGTACGGCCCGGCGGCTTGCGCCGTGCCGGTGAGCATCGCGAACGAGGCGGCGACGCCGGCGATCGCCAGCGGAAGTCGGATCTGATTGAGCAAGAGGTTCCTCTCGGGCTTGGAGTGGTTGCGATGCTCTTGAAGAGCGGCAACAGGCTGCCGACACTCGGCTAACCCGCTGCTTGACACCAAACCCTGGGGTCAGACCCGCTGGCCAGGCGAACACAAGCTGGCGCGACGTGGTGGACCACCATCGCAACTCCGGTAATCGCCCGATCGCGGCCGCGATGAAGGCGGCGAGGGTTGCCCCTGCGCCCGGATCATCCGGGCACTATCCTGACGACTGACGAGGTCTCCCTCCCGAGCTCGATGCGGTGAGGGTCGTCGTACACACCAACGGAGGAGAGAGATGAGCGATTACGCGGTGATCAATCCGGCAACGGGGGAGCAGAGCAAGACCTATCCGACGATCACGGACGACGCGCTCGATGCGGCGATCGGCCTGGCGTACAAGACGCACCAGGGGTGGCTGCGTTCGACGAGCGTGGAGGAGCGCGCGGCGCTGGTGCGTCGCGTGGGCGAGCTGCATACCGAGCGGCGAGAGCAGTTGGCCGCCATCACCGTCCGCGAGATGGGCAAGCCCACCGAGCAGGCACTGGGCGAGATCGACTTCTGCGCCGACATCTACGGTTACTATGCAGACAACGGGCCGGATCTGATGAAGGACGAGCCGATCAAGCTGCTGGCCGGCGAGGGCAGCGCGATCATTCGCCGCAGCTCCCTGGGCGTGATCCTTGGCATCATGCCGTGGAACTTCCCGACCTACCAGGTGGCGCGGTTCGCCGGGCCGAATCTGGTGATCGGCAACGCGGTGCTGCTGAAGCACGCTCCCCAGTGCCCCGAGACGGCCGAGGCGCTGCAGGCGATCTACCTGGACGCCGGCTTCCCCGAGGGCGCTTACGTCAACATCTACGCCACCAACGACCAGATCGCCAAGGTGATCGCCGACCCGCGCGTGCAGGGTGTGTCGGTGACCGGATCGGAGCGCGCCGGCGCCGCCGTGGCAGAGATTGCCGGCCGGAACCTGAAGAAGGTCGTGCTGGAGCTGGGCGGCTCCGATCCGTTCATCCTGCTCAGCACGGATGATCTGGATGCGACGGTTGACTCCGCCGTGTCAGCCCGCCTGGACAACGCCGGTCAATCGTGCAACGCCGCCAAGCGGTTCGTCGTGATCGACGAGCTGTATGAGCCGTTCCTCGAGAAGTTCGCCGCGGCCATGACGGCGGAGCAGCCCGGCGATCCCACCGCCGAGGACGCCGCCATGGGCCCGCTGTCATCGAGCACGGCGGCGGATCGGCTGCAGGATCAGCTCGATCGGGCGATCAAGGGCGGCGCCACCGTCGTCGCCGGAGGGCAGCGTTCGGGCAACTTCTTCTCGCCCACCGTCCTGACCGACGTCTCGCCCAGCAACGACGCCTATCGTGAGGAGCTGTTCGGGCCGGTCGCGGTGGTGTACCGCGTCGGATCGGAGGAGGAGGCGGTGAAGCTCGCGAACGACACGCCCTTCGGGCTGGGTTCCTACGTGTTCACCACCGACGCCGAGCAGGCGGAGCGGGTGGCGAACAAGATCGACGCCGGCATGGTGTACGTCAACCTTGTCGGCGCCGACGGTGCCGAGCTGCCGTTCGGCGGCGTCAAGCGGTCCGGCTCCGGGCGCGAGCTCGGCAAGTACGGCGCCGATGAGTTCGTCAACAAGAAGCTGATCCGGATCGGCTGACCCGCCCCGGCCCTCGGGGGATCGACGATGTCTCAAATCCCGGCCGGTGCCGGCGGCGTCGTCGAGGGCGACCCCTGAGCGTTCCCAGGAGATTCCCAGCTTTTTGTTTTGGCGCAGCGACGGGTATATGCTCGGAATCCTCAACCGATCAAGTTTTTGACAATTCGCATCAAGACGCCCGTGTCGCGATGCCGGGGCCACTATCGAAGGGGATGGTCGAATGCGTGTAGTGCCAAGGCGCCCACTTGTGATTGGCGCCACGATCCTCGTGCTTGCCGTGACGGCGGCTGCGTGCGGCGGCTCGAGCTCCTCGTCCGGTTCGTCCGGCGGTTCGAGCTCGGATACGACCATCCCACCGGTCGATGCAGCGAATCTCGGCGCTGATTTCGCCACCTTGAAGGCACTGTCCGGGCTCGCCGCCCAGGGCAAGGGCATGGTCGGCGTGCTGCTCCCCGACACCACCTCTTCGACCCGCTATGAGCAGTACGACGCGCCGTATCTCAAGAAGGCGTTCGAGGCCGCCGGCATGTCCTCCAGCGATTTCAAGGTCGACAACGCTCAGGGCAAGGCGACCACGATGCAGGCGCAGGCCGAGGCCGACATCACCGAGGGTGCATCCGTGCTGCTGGTGGACGCCCTCGATCCGGCCTCCGGTGCCGCCATCGAGAAGAACGCGGAGGCAAAGGGCGTCAAGGTGATCGACTACGACCGGCTCACGCTGGGCGGCCCGGCCGATCGCTACTACGTCAGCTTCAACAACGTGCAGGTCGGCCAGCTGATCGGCCAGGGCGAGGTGCAGTGCATCACCGACTGGAAGGTCTCCAACCCGAACATCCTGATCCTCGACGGTGACACCGCCACGGACAACAACGCCGTGCTGTTCGCCCAGGGCTACAACGGCGTGCTCGATCCCAAGTTCAACGACGGTTCGTATGTCAAGGTGGGAGAGCCCGCCGGCACCTGGGATGCGCCGACAGCGCAGACCACGTTCGAGCAGCAGCTCACCGCCCACCCGAACATCAACGCCGTCGTCACGCCCAACGACGTCAACGCCGCGGCCATCATCGCGTCGCTGCAGAAGAACAAGATCCCGCCCAAGACCTTCCCGACCACCGGTCAGGACGCGTCTCCGGTCGGCCTTCAGAACATCCTCAAGGGCTACCAGTGCGGCACGGTCTACAAGCCGATCTTCTCCGAGGCTCAGGCGGCCGTCGCCCTCGCCCTGTTCCTGCGGGCGGGTCTGGCGCCGCCGGCGAGCCTGGTCAACGCCCAGACGATGGACTCGACGCTGGGCGCGAACGTGAAGTCGGTGTACACCAAGCCGCAGTGGGTGACCGCGGCCGACATCGAGGGCACGATCATCAAGGACGGCTGGCTCAGTGTCTCCGCGCTCTGTAAGGGGATAACGAGCGACTGCACGGCGGCTGGGATCAGCTAACCCAACGACAACGTCCGGGCTCCGGGCCGCTCCTTCAGTCTTGGAGGAGCGGCCCGGATTCTGGTAGAGGTTAAGCGCAATGAGAACCAGCGGCGAGCAGTCATGAGCCCGGTCAACGACGGCGCACCGCTGCTCCGGCTCCAGAACGTCTCCAAACATTTTGGCCCGGTGCAGGCTCTCACCGACGTCAGCCTTGAACTGCGGGCAGGCGAGGTGATGGCGCTGGTGGGCGACAACGGCGCCGGCAAGTCGGTGCTGATCAAGACCATCTCGGGCATCCACGGCCCGGACGACGGCGAGATCTTCTGGGAGGAGAAGCAGGTGCGGATCCGCACTCCCAGGGATGCCGCCGCGCTCGGCATCGAGACGGTGTTCCAGGATCTCGCGCTCTGCAACAACCTCGACATCGTCGAGAACATGTTCCTGGGCCGGGAGAGGGTGAACGGCATCGTCCTGGATGAGGAAGCTATGGAGACGGCCGCGGCGGAGACGCTCTCCAGCCTGGCCGTGACCACCGTTCGCTCGATCCGCCAGCCTGTGGCCTCACTGTCCGGCGGCCAGCGACAGTCGGTCGCGATCGCCAAGTCGGTGCTCTGGAACAACAAGCTCGTGATCATGGACGAGCCGACCGCGGCCCTTGGTGTGGCGCAGACGGCGATGGTGCTCGGACTCGTCCGCCGCCTCGCCGACCGCGGCCTCGCGGTGCTGCTCGTGTCGCACAACATGATCGACGTCTTCGAGGTGGCCGATCGGATCGCGGTGCTCTACCTGGGCAAGATGGTCGCGGTGCGCGAGGCCGCCGAGATCGATCGCCAGATCGCGGTCGATCTGATGACGACCGGCGGGTCGACCCGATCCGACTCGGAGAACGAATCCTCGGAACAGAAGGACTGATCGTGGCAGACAGCGACAAGCCGGCAGCCCCCGCAGATTCCGACGTGGAGCTGAGCAGGGCGGCCGCACGCGACGCCGAGCTGGCCCTTCCTCCCGCCCTGGCCGCCACCTCGGTGGGCGATTACCTTCGCACCTCACTCGCCCGGGTCAAGGGCGGTGAGAGCGGGATCCTGCCGGTCGTCGGCGGGCTGCTCTTGATCTCGATCCTGTTCCAGGCTCTCAACTCGCACTTCCTGACCGCGGGCAACCTCGTGAACCTGCTCGTGCAGGCCGCCGTCTTCAGCCTGCTGGCGATGGCCGAGGTGTTCGTGCTGATCCTGGGTGAGATCGATCTCTCCACCGGCTTCGTCGCGGGCCTCGGCGGCGCGATCATGGCGACCCTGCTGGCGTCGCACGGCTGGCCGTGGTGGGGTGCGATCGCGGCCACATTGCTGGCCTGCGCGGGCATCGGGTTGATCCAGGGTGCGATCATCACCGCGATCGGACTGCCATCGTTCGTCGTCACCCTGGCCGGCTTGCTGTTCTGGGAAGGGGTGCTGTTCAAGACGCTCGGATCCGGCGGCGCCGTCGCCATCAACGACACCAAGATCAACGACATCGCCGCCGCCAACCTCACCCCGACGGTCGGCTGGGTCGTGATGCTTGTGATCGTCGGCACCTTCGCCGCCGGCATGTGGCGACGCGACTCCAAACGACGCAGGTCGGGACTGGTCGCGGCACCGACCGGCGTGACGCTGATGAAGATCGCCGGGGCGCTGCTGGGCGGGGTGGCGTTGGTGCTCCTGTGCAACGCCAACCGCGGCGTCCTGATTCCGATCCAAGGTGTGCCATACGTGGTGCTGCTGGTGATCGGGGTGCTCGTCTTGTGGACGTTCCTGCTCGGTCGCACCAAGATCGGCCGCTACATGTACGCGATCGGCGGCAACGCCGAGGCCGCCCGCCGCGCGGGTATCAGCCTCTCCGGGATCCGTATCCTGGGCTTCACGCTCTGTTCGATGACGGCCGGTGTCGCCGGCATCGTCTACACCTCGCGGCTGGAGTCGATCTCCACCTCCGTGGACGGCGGCACGCTGGTGCTGTACGCGGTCGCCGCCGCGGTGATCGGCGGCACCAGCCTGTTCGGCGGCCGCGGTAACGCGTTCCATGGGGTGCTCGGCGGCATCGTGATCGCCTCCATCGACAACGGCATGGGCCTGCTCGGGTTCACCGCCGCGGCCAAGGACATGGTCACCGCCATGGTGCTGCTGGCAGCGGTCACGATCGACGCGCTGGCGCGGCGGGGGCGCACGATCGGCGCCTAGGAAGGCTCAACGATCAGGTCGGCGAAGCCTGCCGACGACTTGCCGAACTCCCACCACCCGCGGATGCCCTCGCGCAGGTAGGCCACGTTGCGGCCGTAGCAGAGCGGGATCAGCGCCACCCGGTCGACGACCGCCATCCGGTCGACCTGGTGGAACAGTTCCAGCCTGGAGGCGCCGGTCGTCTGGCGTCGGGCACGGTCGATCAGCTCGTCCAGCTCGACGTCCGCGAAGCCTCCCTCGTTGGTGAGCGAATCCGACTGGAGCAGCAGCCTCAGGCAGTACTCGGGATCCGGGTAACCGGGCAGCCAGCCTCCGATGTAGACCTGCGCCAGCTCCGTGATCGGCGGCAGCGAGGCCACGTCCTCGGCCGTCCACGTGACGTGGCGAATCGTCACACCCAGGACGTCCTGCCAGCTGCGCGCCAGCACATCCAGCGCCGGCTGCCACACGTCCTGCGTGGCGACCGTCAGCTGCGTGCCGGATCGAACTCCTGATTCGGCCAGCGCTGCAACCGCCGCCGCCGGGTCGAACGGGAGCGCGATGTCAGCCGTGTGACCCTGCAGCGCGGGCGGCACGATCCCGCCCGTGGCCACCGGCAGGTGAGCCGGCAGCACGGCTGCCAGCGCCTCGCGATCGACGGACAGCGCCAGCGCCCGCCGCAGGCCGCGATCGCCGCTGACGGGATCGGCGTGGCGGAAGGCCAGGTAGGCCGTCCACGCCGCCGGACCCGGTTGAGCGGGCGGCGCGTCCGGCGGCAGCAGGTCGGCCACCCGCGGCGAGTACACCAGCGGGATGACGTCCGCGGCGCCGGCGGCGAACCGCTCCAGCGCCTCTCCGATCCGGGCGTGGTTTGCCTCCACGACGCGGACATTGCCGACGTCGCCGGCGTGCTCGAGCCGACGCTCCAGCACCAGCCGCCCTTCGGCACGCTCCAGCTGCCGAAACGCGCCGCTCACGACCTGGCGCTCGGGCTCGACCCAGGCATCGCCGTCGCGCTCGATCGCATGCTGCGGCAGCGGCGCCGCGTCGGCCCTGTTGACGACGCTCATGAAGTACGGCGCCGGTGCCGCCAGACGGAACTCCAGCGTCCGATCGTCGAGCGCCTGGACTCCGACGTTGGAGGGGTCGGTGAGCTCTCCGTGGTAGTACGCTCGCGCTCCCTCGAGCACGAAATACACCGAGACCGAGATGCCCGGCCGCCGCGGGTCGAGCATGCGCAGGATCGCGTACTCGATGTCGTTGGCGGTCAGCGGGTGGCCGTCCGACCAGACCAGGCCGGGCCGCAGGTGAAAGCGGTAGCGCAGCCCGTCCTCGGAGATCTCCCAGCGCTCGGCCAGCGACGGCAGGATCGTGCGATCCGGGCCGGCCACCACCAGCCTGTCGAAGAGCTGCATGCACAGCCGGATGTCAGCCCACCATCCGGCCCGTGCCGGATCGGGCACCCGCGGCACGTAGCTGGTCGCGACGCGCAGCGTCTCGGTCGCAGCAACGCCCTCGACCGCCGGCTGCCATAGGGCGAACGCCCGCTGGTAGGCGCGGTCCGCTTCACCGAACCGCATCGACGTGTGAAGCGTCAGCGCCAGCTTGAACAGCACCTCGGCGGCATCGCCAGCCGCGCCCCGTCGCTCGAGCAGTTCGAGCAGCTCCGTGTAGTGATCGATCGCCTCGTCGAGCGCCCAGTTTCGGCTCGCGCGATCGGCCGCAAGCGCAAGATAGTGCGCGGCGCGATCGTCGTCCGCGGCCGCCAGCCAGTGGTGGGCGAGCAACCCGTACACCTCCTCAAGCGCCTCTGCGTGGCGCTCCTCAAGCCAGCCCGCCGCGCGGGCGTGCAGCGCCTGGCGGTGCTCGGACACCATCGTGCGATAGGCGCCCTCCTGGATCAGGGCATGCTTGAAGCGGTACTCGGGCTCCGGCCAGCGGCGCTCCTCCCGCACCAGGTCGAGCCGCTGGAGCTCGCGCAGCGCGCCGGAGACGTCGGTGTTGTCTGCCACGACGCCGCCGACCAGCGCCAGTCCGAACTGGCGTCCGATCACGGAGGCCGCCAGCAGCGTGTCGTGGCTGGCTGGATCGAGGCGATCGATCCGGGCCAGGATCACCTGCTCGACGGTGGGCGGGAGCTCGACGGCGACCTCGTGCACGAGCCGCCAGCGGCCGCCGTCATCGACCAGCGCACCGGCATCGGCCATCGACCGCAGCAGCTCCTCGAGGTAGAACGGGTTTCCTCCCCCGGCATCCAGGACGCGGGCGCGGATCGCCGCCGGAAACGTGTCCAGATCGACCAGGGCCTCCAGCAGCTGCTCGGTCGCCGACGCGGTCAGCGCCCGCAGCGTCAGCTCGTGGAGTCGGTGCGGATGGTCGCGTGCCGCCGCCTCGCGCACCCGCTGCCAGCCGTGATCGCGTTCCGGGCGGGCGGTCACGATCACGAGCAGTGCGGCATCCTCGACCGTCGCCAGCAACCGCTCGACCAGGGCCAGTGACGTCGCATCCGCCCAGTGCAGGTCCTCCAGCAGCAGCGTCACCGGCCCGTCCTTTGCAAGCGCAGTCAGCAGCTGCTCGACCACCTCGAAGGTGCGGTACTGGAGCGCCTCAGGGGCCAGCTCCGCCAGCCCGGCCTGCGCATCCGGCTCGAGCGTCAACCCGAGCATCGCTCCCAGATACGGATACAGCTGGGCCGAACCGTCGCCCATCAGCGCGTCCAGCGCTCGCCGCAGCGCCACCCGCACCCGCAGATCAGGCTCGTTCAGGCCGACTCCCAGCCAGCCGCGGAGCAGGTCGCGAAACGGCCAGTACGGCATCGACTCGCCGTAGCTGACGCACCGTCCCTCCAGCCACCTGGGAGCGCCGCGGACAGCCGAGGACGACTCGAACATCGTTCGCAGCTCCGCCGTCAGCCTGCTCTTGCCGACACCCGGCTCGCCGGCCACCACCAGCACGCCGCCCGATCCGCTGACCACGGCGTCCACCGCCGACCGCCCACGCATCAGCTCATCGTCGCGGCCGACCAGCGGCGTCACGGCGTCGGCCTGACGGAGACCGGTGGCGACCACCTCCAGCACCTCCGACGCCTCGACCGGCTCGGCTCTGCCACGCACGTCCAGCACGCGCGGCTCGCCCCAAGCGAACAGCCCCTCGGCGGCACGGCGGGTCGCCGCGGCCGCCAGCACCGCCCCCGGCTCCGCCATCGACTGGAGCCGGGCGCACGTGTTGACGGCGTCGCCGAACGCTGCGTACTCGATCCTGTCGCCGGCGCCCAGCTGGCCGAGTACGACCTCACCCGTGTTCACGCCCACGCGCACTCCGAACCCTTCCACTCCCCAGCCGGCCGCGACCTCGCCCGCGTAGCGCCGGATCTCGGCGGTGATCTCGAGCCCCGTGCGAAGCGCCCGCTCGGGATCGTCCTCGTGCGCCACCGGCGCTCCGAACAGCGCCAGCACGCCGTCGCCGGCGAGATCCTTGACGGTGCCTCCGTAGCGCTCGACGATGCGCACGATCCGCGCCACCGCCTCGCTCACCACCAGCCGCGCCTCCTCGGCGCCCAGCCGTTCGCCGATGCCGGTCGATCCCACCAGATCGGCAAACAGCACGGTGATCACCTTGCGCTCTTCTCGCATCGCGACGGCGATCGGGCTGTGAGGGGCGGAGTCGTCGATGCGTTGAGTCTAGTTACGGCGCGCGATAGAGTGGTTGCGAAGGAGGGGCAGATGGCGGGCAAGCGAAGGGGCCTGATGCCGGTCGCAAGAGGTATCGCGGCCTCGGTACCGATGCTGGCGCTGGCCGCAATCGCCGCCCCATCAGCAGGGGCGGCCACGCCGGCCTACATCACGCCGATGATGGCGCACACCGCCTGGACGGCCACCGACAGCTGCAAGCCCGTCAGCGGTGTGGTGACGCTCCCCAGCGTGCTCTCGGGACACGCCAACCGAGGGCTCTCGCTGACCGGCAGCGTCGTCACGTCGTGGCTGGCCGGCTCGAGCCGTAACTGCATCGAGAACCTGCCGCTGTCGCCGTTCCCCAAGCCGCTGCTGATGCCGAGCTGGGCCGACCTGGTCAGCCTGCGCACGACATACCACTCGTTCGACCTCGTCTCGGCCAGCGTCGACTACGCCGACATGACGACGCTCACCACCAGCCAGCAGCGCGCCGAGGCCTGCGACTCGCGCGATGCGCTGGTCGCACATGGAGTGCCGGCGCCACTGGCGCTGTTCGCCTACCCCAACAACAACTGGACGATCAGCATGAACACGATGGTGCGCAGCGATTGCGGCTACCGGTTGGGCCGCAAGTACGGCAACGCCGCCAACACCCCGACCAGCGTCGGCTCGGGATTCCTGGTCGTCTACAGCATCAACGGTGGTCGCTGCAGCGACGCCGCGTTGCCATGCTCGAGCCTCGCGACCCGCTACGTCTACACGCCACGGTCGGTGCTGGCCCAGCGCATCCATCCGGCCGCCGGCACCTGGGTCGTGCCGCAGTTCTACCGTCTGGTGGGCGGAGCGCATTCGAGCGGGCGACTGCGCTGGAACTGCCTCGGCGCGGCGTCCAGCCACTACACCTTCGACACCGGCGGCGACAGCACCGAGCTCTACTGCCGAAACGACTACTACGGCGCGTTCGCGAACGAGCCGGCCTACGTGCGCAGCGACCTCACCATCCGCCAAGTCGAGACGCTGTGGGGACTCCCGTAGCGGCTGGCCGCGCACGTGAACCGCTGTCGCGCGCTCACGTCAGCCCAGGTGCAGAGCTCTCGATGCCCGGTAGACCGTCGATGCTCTCGCTGTTGTAGGTCGCCACGTACTCGGCCAGCGCCGCGTCGCCCTGTGCCAGCTTCTTCTCGACCCAGGCCATCCGCTGCGGTCGTCCGCCGTGGTGCTCCATCAATGGCACGTCGTAGCCGCACGAGTCGGCGATCCGCTCGACGTCGATCCGCACCACCGCGCGCGAGGCGTGCGTCGATGCCGGCAGCGCGTGGCTGTCGAAGCCTTCGGCCAGAGTCCCGAACTCGTCGCTGCCAGCGCCGAATACCGACCCGCGACCGTGCAGCCTCAGTATCCGGGGAGGGCCGTCGAACGCGCACAGCATCAGGCAGATGCGGCCGTTCTGGCGCAGATGCGCGACCGTTTCGATGCCGCTGCCGATGATGTCCAGATAGGCGACGGTGTGCGGGTCGAGCACCCGCAGGCTCTCGATCGGGCCTTTGGGCGAGAGGTTGACATGGCCGCCGCGCTCCGGGGCGGTCGCGACGAAGAACATCGCCTGATGGCCGATCCACTCGGCCAGCTTCGAGTCGATGCTGTCGTAGATCTTGCCCATCGCCCCACCCTAGATGATTGGTTCCACGGGATGCGTGGCTGCTGGACGCAGGATGGGGTGTTCCAGACGACGGGAAGCCGCAAGCCCTGGCTTGCGGCGGTCGGGAGTGATCTGCGATCCACGCAGATCACGTACGGCGTAGGGCAGGCTGGATCAAGCCTGTTCAAGGGCGATCGTGGCGTCTGGGACGGCCCAGACCAGTCCCAGAGCCGCGCAGCTCGTGGAACCAACCATCTAAGCTGAGAGGCGCTTGCGACCACGGAGCCGCCGGCGCTTGAGCACGGCGCGCCCGGCCTTGGTGCTCATGCGCTTGCGAAAACCGTGCGTCTTGGCGCGCTTGCGGGTGTTGGGCTGGTAGGTGCGCTTCATGGGGGCGGCGGTCAGTATAGAGCAGCCTCGCAAAACAGCACTCCGCCATCCCGCACCCCGCCGCGAAAAGAATTTTCACTGTGGAGAAGACGGCGCCGCAGTCGGTCGCGGCGGATCGCAAACTCCCCGGAAACGGGCGGTTTACCCGGCCACCGCCGCCGCCCGGCCGAGGATATCCACAGCTGTGGGAAGCCGTGTGGAGAAGCGTCGTTTTCCCTGCAAATCAGCGTTTTCGACGGTGCTTACAGAGATTGCTGGTTACCCTGTACCCGGCGCTCCGGGCGCGTTAGACTCGCCGTTCCGATGCCCCGAAACGCCGCCGCCAGCA
>JAWVEC010000212.1:0-5916 GCA_033856975.1 Gaiellales bacterium | reverse complement strand
GCCAACTCGCGCAGGTAGTCATCGCCGGCGCCGGCGAGCTCGCGGACGCGGCCCGGCTCGGCGACCGGCTGCGGCGGGCCCTCCAGCGCCGTCTCGATCCGCGCCTCCTGCTCGTCGTCGAGCTTGAGCCCGTGGCCGTCGAAGAACTTGATGCCGTTGTCGCGGTAGGGATTGTGGGAGGCGGAGACGACGGCGGCGAGGTCGAGGCCGAGGCGGCGGACCAGGATCGCCGCCGCCGGGGTCGGCAGGACGCCGCCGAGGAGCGCGTCACCGCCGGCCGCGGCGATTCCGGCGGCCAGCGCCGCCTCCAGCATCGGGCCGGACTCGCGGGTGTCGCGCCCGATCAGGATCCGCTCGCCGGCGCCGGCAAAGCGCGCCGCGGCCGCGCCCAGGTCGCGCGCGACGGCCTCGGTCAGATCGACGCCCGCCTCGCCGCGGACACCGTCCGTGCCGAACAGCTTTCGCATCAACGGCATGGGGTTGCTAACGCTTGGAGAACTGCGGTCGCTTGCGCGCCTTCTTCAGGCCCGCCTTCTTCCGCTCGACCTCGCGCGCGTCGCGGGTCAGGAAGCCCGCCTTCTTGAGATCGGCGCGAAGCGTTTCATCGGCCTTCAGCAGTGCCCGCGAGATACCGTGCCGCAGCGCGCCGGCCTGGCCGGCGATGCCGCCGCCATCGATCCGGGCGCGCACGTCGAAACCAGCCTCCGTGCCGCTCACCCGCAGCGGCGCCGTGGCCACCGACTGCAGCGTGGGACGCGGGAAGTACTCCGCCAGAGGCTTGCCGTTGACGATGATCTGACCGGATCCGGGAACGAGCACGACGCGCGCGACCGAGGTCTTGCGCTTGCCGGTTCCGCGGTATGCGACGGGGGTGTTTGGCACTACGAGTTCTCCTTCAGGGGGAGGGGGTTCTGCGCCGAGTGGGGATGCTCGGGACCGGCGTAGATCTTGAGCTTGCGGATCTGCGCCGAGGCGAGCTTGTTCTTCGGCAGCATCCCCTTCACCGCCTTGCGGATGACCTCTTCCGGCTGCCGCTTGAGCTGCTCGGCCAGCGTTCGCTCACGGAGACCGCCGGGGTAGCCGCTGTGGCGGTAGTAGATCTTCTGCTCGAGCTTCTTGCCGGTGACGTGGATCTTCTCGGCGTTGACGACGATCACGAAGTCGCCGGTATCGACGTGCGGCGTGTAGGCCGGCTTGCCCTTGCCCCGTAGCACGTCGGCAATCTCGGTTGCGAGACGTCCCAGCGTCTGGGCATCGGCGTCCACCACGAACCAGCGGTGCTCGATCTCGCTCGGTTTTGCGCTGTAGGTCTTCATCAGTCCTCGTGCTGGGTTTGCGGAGTCGGCAGGCGCACGCGGGGCGCGGTCGCCCAAACGGCGAGGAATCGTACCTCAGATCGCGTCCGCGCGGAGCCGCACGGTCGAACGCGGGCCATCGGACTCGACGGCCGCCTGCATCGCCCGCACCACCCGCGGGTCGAACTGCGATCCGGCGGCCCGCTTGATCTCGCCCATGGCGTGACGGTGGTCGAGCGGAGTCCGCCCGCGGGGGCCGCTGCGGATCGCGCTGTAGGCGGCGCAGACGCTCACGATGCGGGCGGACAGGGGTATCGTCGTGCCCGAAAGCCCGGCCGGATAGCCCTCACCGTTCCACCACTCACGGATCGCGCCGGCGCCGGCCACGGCCTCCGCCAGGTACGGCATGCGCGCGATCATGCGCTGGCCGACCAGGGTATGACGCTGGACGACGGCCCACTCCACCGGGGTCAGGGGCTCGCGCTTCTCGAGCAGGGCGGCGGGTATCGCCGAGCGGCCGACGTCATGCACCAGGGCGACCAGGCGCAGCTCCCGCAGATCCTGCTCGTCAAGCCCCATCGCCTCGCCGATCGCCACGGCCATCGCGGCCAGCTGCGGGTCGGCCGCGCCGATCGAGCGGGCGTCCTCGGCGGCAAGCCGAAAATGCTCCTCGAAGGCGCGGTCGCGGTCCAGCGCGGCGGGCAGCCGGCGTGCCCCCTCCGCCACCAGCCTCGACGCCCGGCGCCGCTCCCGGCGCGAGAACAGCCCCGCCCGCCGGTCGCTCCAGACCTCGACCAGCAGCGGCACGGCGGGCGCGTCCAGCCGCAGCAGCAGCCCGGCCATCAGCCCCATCGACCGCAGCCGCCCCAGCTCCTCGGGATCGCCGCACGGATCGCCGATGCAGGTCGAGTAGGGCTCGCCCTGCTCCAGCACCGCGCGCGTCACCGGGCGCCGGTCGAGCTTGTGCTCACCGGCGAACAGCGTCCAGCGCTCGGGCGTGCTGGTGAAGCCGGCCACCCCCTCGGTCACCGAGCGGATCGGATCCCATCGCGAGACCAGGCAATCAGAGGCCTGGAGCTCCTGCGCCAGCGCCTCGCACAGCAGCGAGAGATGCTCTCGGCTGCCGAAATCTCCGTCGATTCCCGGCCGCCGGAGGCGGGATTGGCCGCGTTTTAGCATGCCGGTAGCTTCACCCTGCATCGATCTGGTCGCCCTCCCCGATTTGTGGTGGTCTCCCTCCCGGGTTGGGGGATTCGCCTCGCGCCGGCTCCGCCGGGGCGGGATGCCCGGGTAAGCTTCGAAGTATGAGAGACGTGATCGAAGATGCACGCAGGCTGATCGACTCCGGACAGCGGGTGGCGGTGGCGATGGTGGTCGACAGCAAGCGGTCGGCGCCGCGGCCGCTGGGGTCGCGGCTGCTGGTGACCGAGAGCGGCGAGATGCGCGGCTCGGTCTCCGGCGGATGCGTCGAGAGCGACGTGGTGCTGCGCGCGCTGGAGGTGCTCGAGAGCGGCGAGCCGCGGCTCGTCCCCTACGGCATCACCGACGACGACGCGTTCGACGTGGGGCTGCCATGCGGTGGCGAGATCGAGGTCTTCATCCAGCCGCTCGACCCCGAGGAGGTCACCCGAGTGGAGGCGGCGATCGCGGGCCACGAGCGGCTCTCGGTGACCACGACGCTTGCGGGCGAGGAGGCCGGAACCAAGTTCTACGGCGAGGGCGAGGCCCACTCCTCGGCCCGGCGCACCGCCCCCGAGACGTTCGTCGAGCAGTACGCGCCCGCCCCGGTGATGCTGGTGTTCGGGGCCGTCGACACGGCCCAGGCGCTGTGCCGGATGGCGAGGCAGGTCGGCTTCCGCACCGTCGTCTCGGATGCGCGCACCAAGTTCGCCAGCCCCGAGCGGCTTCCCGACGCCGACGAGATCGTGATCGGCTGGCCGGCCATGGCTTACGACAAGTACGCCCCGGACGAGGCGACCTACGTGGTCGTGCTGACCCACGACGCCCGCTTCGACGAGCCTGCGCTGGGTCCGGCGCTGCGCAGTCCGGCGCCCTACATCGGCGCGTTGGGCAGCCGCCGGGCACAGGAGAAGCGGCGGACGCGGCTGTTGAACGCGGGCTACAGCGAGGCCGAGATCGATCGCATCTCTGGGCCGCTGGGACTCGACATCGGGGCGACCACGCCGGCCGAGACGGCCGTCTCGATCCTGGCCGAGGTGCTGGCGGTTCGCAGCGGTCGCAGCGGCGGCCGGCTGGCGACGTCCGGCGACCGGATCCACCCGGAGCGCGTCACCAGCCCACGGTGAGAACCGCGCTGATCGCGGACATTCACGGCAACCTGGTTGCCCTGGAGGCCGTGCTGGCCGATATCGAGCGCCGCGGCGTCGACGGGGTCGTCTGCCTGGGCGACGTGGCCGCCACCGGCCCGCAGCCGTGCGAGACGATCGAGCGTGTGGCCGCGCTGGGCTGCCCGGTGGTGATGGGCAACACCGACGAGTGGCTGATCGAGCCGCGCGACGAGTCGATCACCGATGACGACACGCGCCGGATCGTCGAGATCGACCTGTGGGGGCACCAGCAGCTGGACGACCGCCACCTCTCGCTGCTGCGCGGCTACCAGCCGGTTGTCGAACTGGACGGCTTGCTCTGCTACCACGGCTCGCCCCGCTCGAACACCGAGGTGCTGCTGCCGATCACGCCCGAAGCCGAGCTGACGGCGATGCTGGACGGCCATGCGGAGGCGATCATGGCGGGAGGGCACACGCACATGCCGATGCTGCGCCGCCACGGTGGATCGCTGGTGATGAATCCCGGCAGCGTCGGCATGCCGTTCGAGCACACCGCCAACGGCACGTTCCGAAATCCGCCCTGGGCCGAGTACGCGATCGCCGACGGCGGCGAGGTCGAGTTCCACCGCGTGCCGGTGGACGTCGGAGCCGTTACGGGCGCAGCGCTGAAGAGCGGCATGCCGAACGCCGGCTGGTGGGTGAAGGACTGGGCCTGGGAGTAAGCGGCTCGCCGGTCGTGAAGCGAGAAGGGGTCAGACCCCCACCCGAGTCCGCAGCCAGATCACACCTGCGACCGTGCCAGGCAACGGACGACCGCCCGGCGCCGTGCAATCGCCGACGCGGCGACGACCCTACGTCGCGGCTCGAACGTGCCAGGCACCGCGTTGCCTGGCACGGGACCGGTGTGCAACCCGGTAGTACCCTTCCCACCCGATGAGCATCCAGCAGGGCGACCGCACGATCACGGCCGAGGGACTCCGCCGCAGCTTCGGTGACTTCGAGGCCGTGGCGGGCGTCGACCTGCACGTCGACTCGGGCGAGATCCTCGGCTTCCTCGGCCCCAACGGCGCCGGCAAGACGACGCTGGTGCGGATGCTGACGACGCTGCTCGCGCCCAGCTCCGGCAGGGCGACGGTGGCCGGATACGACGTCGTCCGCGAGCCGCAGCGGGTGCGAGCCGCGATCGGCGTGGCGCTTCAAGAGGCGGGGCTCGATGGCCTCGCCACCGGCCGCGAGCTGCTTCGCATGCACGCCCGGCTCTACGGTCTCAGCCGGCGAGACTCGGTGTCGCGCGGCGAGGAGCTGCTGGACACCGTGGGCCTGATGGACGCGGCCAACCGGCGCGTCGCCACCTACTCGGGCGGCATGCGCCGCCGGCTCGACCTGGCGATCGCACTCGTGCACGTGCCGCGCGTGCTGTTCCTCGACGAGCCGACCAGCGGCCTCGACCCGGCCAGCCGGTCGGTGATCTGGGAGCTGGTGCGCGACCTGCGCGAGCAGCGCGGCGTCACCATCTTCCTCACCACCCAGTACCTCGAGGAGGCCGACCGGCTCGCCGACCGGATCGCCATCATCGACCGCGGCCGGATCGTCAAGGAGGGCACGCCGGCCGCGCTCAAGAGCGAGGTGGGAAGCGACGTGATCCGGCTGGACGTGGGATCGGGCGCGGCGCCCGACTGCGCCGGCGTGCGCGGCCTGCGCGGCGTTCGCAGCACCGAGATGGACGGCGACACGCTGGTGGTGTTCGCCAGCGACGGCGGAGCGGCGCTGCCCGAGGTGCTGGCCGAGCTGACGCGAAACGGCATCAGCGTGCACCACGCCTCGGTCGACTCGCCGACGCTCGACGACGTCTTCCTGGCCGTCACCGGAGCCGTCCGATGAGCCGCACGCTGGTGGCCGCATTCGAGCTGGGACGGCGCGGGTTCCGAAACATCGTGCGGGTGCCGTTCGGCTTCCTGCCCAGCCTGATCATCCCGATGTTCCTGCTGGCCGTGAATGTGGGCGCGCTCAGCCAGCTCGGCTCGCGGTTCTCGAGCGGCAACTACGTCTCGTTCTTCGTCCCCACCGCGATCATGCTCTCCGTCACCAACGGCGCCACCGGCAGCGGCATGGCGGTGGTGCGCGACATCGCCTCGGGCTACTTCGACAAGCTGCTGCTGGCGCCGATCCCGCGCATCTCGATCGTGCTGGGACGGCTCTCGGCGGATGCCACGCGAGCCTCGATCCAGGCCACGATCGTGCTGACGGTCGGGCTGATCGCGGGCGGCGGCCTGGCCGCCGGGCCGGGCGGCTTCGTCGCGATCGTGCTGCTGATGGCGCTGTGGACGCTGGCC
>JAWVEC010000211.1:0-11347 GCA_033856975.1 Gaiellales bacterium | reverse complement strand
GAACGCGATGGTGACTCCGAGGCTGCTACCCCGCGATAGTAGGGATGAGCGGTGAGGCGCGTTGTCTAAGCGGACGACGGTTCTCGAAGCCCGGGTTTGCTCGTGTGAGGAGAGCGGCTTCGAGGCTGCTAGGAACCGTCCGATTCGCGTGCGCGACCAACGTACCTCGATTCAGCCGGTCAGGCGGCCCGAAGCTGCGACCAGTCGCCCCCCACCAGCCCGCGCCGGATCTCCTCCGGCGGTAGCGGCCGGGCGAACAGGTACCCCTGGGCGAGGTCGCATCCGAGCTCCTTCATTGCGCGCAGCTGATCCTCGGACTCGATGCCCTCGGCGATGGCGAGCAGGCCCAGTGCGTGTGCCAGGCTGACAACGTTGGCGGTGATGGCCGCGTCCTTGCCGTCCCGCCCGCTTCCTTGTACGAACGACCGATCGACCTTGATCAGGTCGATCGGAAACTCGCGGAGCTGGCCGAGCGACGAGAAACCGGTGCCAAAGTCGTCGATGGCAATCAGAACGCCCCGTGCGTGGAGCCGCTGCAGCTCATCCCGCGCCAGCTCACCTGCAGCACCGGTCTGGACGATCGCGGTCTCGGTCACCTCGAGGCCGAGCATCGACGGGCTGAGACCGGCCGCGGCGAGGCACTCCTCCACCATGTCCGACATACCGCGAGTGAGCTGACGGCCGGACAGGTTGACCCACGTCACGAATCCGTCGGGAAGGAGCCCCTCGCGTTGCCAGCTCGCCGTCTGGTTGACGGCCGCTCCCAGAACGAAGGCGCCCAACGGTATGATCAGGCCGTTCGCCTCGGCAACGGGGATGAACGTCGACGGGGGCACCGAACCGCGGCTTGGGGACTCCCATCGCAGCAGCGCCTCGACCCCGACGACGGCACCGGTGCGAATGTCGATCTCCGGCTGATAGTGGACGAAGAACTCCTCCCGCTCGAGGCCGACGCGGATCTCATATTCCAGGCCGAGCGTCTCGCCCAATCGCCGCTCCATTTCGGGGCGAAACACCTCGATACGACCGCGGCCGGCCTCCTTTGCGGCGTACATCGCCACGTCAGCGTGCCGAATCAGCTCCTCCGATGATTCCGTTCCGGCTCCGTAAAGTGCGAGCCCGATACTCGCCCCCAGCGCCAGCTCGCGTTTGTGGAGCAGGATGGGATGGGCGAGTTCGGTGAGCAGCCGGCGCACCGTGGCGATCGCCTCGTTTTCGGAACACCCCTCCAGCAAGAGCGCGAACTCGTCACCGCCGAATCGTGCCAGCGTGTCGGACGGGCGGCTGATCGCACCGAACTTGTTCGCAACCTGTCGCAGCAGCTCGTCGCCGGCGTCATGGCCGAGGCTGTCGTTCACCTGTTTGAAGCCGTCCAGATCGATCAGCGCGACCGCGACTCCCTCGGCCGACCGCTGCGACAGCGCCAGCGCATGCCCCAGGCGGTCTCGGAACAGCGCCCGGTTCGGCAGACCCGTGAGGCCGTCATGGTACGCCTGGTGCGTCAGTTCCTCCTCGAGTCGGATCCGGTCGGTCACGTCTCGGGCGTTCATGACGACGCCGCGGATTTGGCGATCGCCGCGCAGGTCGCTGACGTGAGCCTCGAGATGGCGCCACTCCTCGAACCGGTTCCGCATCCGAAACACGAGCTCGGTCGGGCTTCCACTGGACTGGGCGGACAGTACGGTCGCACGGTCGTCGGCGTGGACGAACTTCATGAAGCCCTCACCCGCCATCGAGGAGTGACCAAGGCCGACCATTCGGGCAACGGACGGACTGACGTACCGGCATCCATCCGGCCCCAGCACGAGCACGAGATCGGTCGACGACGACACGATGCTGCGGAAGTGGGCTGTCCGACGGCGCGTTGCGGCGATCAGCGCCAGTGCGAGCAGCAGGGTCACGAGCAACCCGGCGGTTCCGAGTAACGCCTGGATGATGATCAGCTGGCCCAGGTTGCGATCCGATGTGGCGCCGATCGCCCGGGCGGCGTTCAGCGAAACATTCGAGGTGAGGGTCGAGATGATGCGCAGCCGTTCCACAGGATCGGTGAGATCGATACGTTCGTCAGCCGTCAACGGGATGTCGGTGACCGGTCTCCCTTCGAGCAACCGGTTGCCGGTGGCGGTCAGGTCGTTGACCAGGCGACGCTCCTGCTCCAGTTGGCGGCGGATCGAGGGGTCCTCGGTTCGCGGTACCCACGTCTCGTCGTCGTCGCCGTTGATGGCGGGCGCGGTGCCGCCGTTCAGCAGCACGTCGGCGCTCTGGGCCAGCAACCCGCCCGTGTAGTGAGGATCCGCCTTCCGACCGTCGCGAACCAGCATCACTTCCTTGACGTAGCGCTCGGCCAGCGTTCGTTGGCGGGCGGCGACCTGGATCACGGCCGCGTGGTGTTGTGCACGCGACGTCGCCCAGATCGAAAGCGTGATGCTGACGGCGGAAGACAGGGCGAACGTCAGCAGGATCGCCACGATGGCGCGCTGGCCGGTGCTGCTGGGGGCAAACGCCCGCACCTTCACGCCACCTCGAGGTAGGTGTGCATGCCGCCCAGGAAGTGTCCGGACATGTTGCAGATCAACTCGTAGCGGCCGGCGGACAGATGGAGATCGAGCGTGCGGGAGCGTCCCGGCGCACCGGGCTCGAGAATGCCCACGACCAGCGGCTCCACCGCATCCTCATCCACGGTCTCGCCGTCGCCGCGCAGGGGCAGAGGCCCACCGGTGACCCGAACGATGATCAGCTCGTGCTCATCCGGACCATGATTCTCGACCACCAGCCTCACGTCTCCAGCCGTCAGACGATGTGGAGCCTTGATCCTAAAGTCCCGCTCCTCGATCCGAACGATGCGGCGGGTATCGCCGTGCGACGCACCACCGTGGCCACAGGAGGCCATCAGAACTAGCGCAGCAAGCAAGACCGCAGAGATTTGCGCACGGGAATGCACGGATTGGCTATCGACTGGACTGGCTTGTGCCTTGAGTCACCTGATCGGCCGGGCGCTGCGCGGACTGCGCGTCTGCGTCCGGCGACGCCGCGCACGAGATCCTGACCTCAATCGCCGCCAGGGGGCTGAGAATCGATCAACCGATTGCCAGGACAAAACTGGGACCGACCCTGTGTCGCACGTGTCTAAGCGGACGACGGGGCTCGAACCCGCGACCTTCGGCTTGGGAAGCCAACGCTCTACCAGCTGAGCTACGTCCGCAATGGCTTGGTTGAGCCGAAACCACGATATGGTGACTGTCCAAGCGCAGAGCATCGTAGCCGACCGCTTTCAAGCCACGCAGCTGCTTCTTGAGGCGACCCTACGACCCTGGGACAAACCTTCCGGCATCCTCGATCACTGCCTTCGCCTGGTCGAGCAGTGTTCGCTGGCGGCAACGCTATCGTGCCGCCAGCGGTGATTCTGGAGTCGAGTGGAAGAGAGGTCGCAGATGAGTGGCAGAGCCGATTTCACGCCCGAGGAGTGGCAGACGATCTCTGAGGCGCCGGTGAGCGCGGGGCTTTTGGTGATGACCGCGCAGCGTGGTGGCGTGTTTCGCGAGTCGATGGCGCTGGCCAAGGCTTACAACGAAGCTCGCCAGCAGCACGGCCAAAGCCAGCTGTTGGATGAGATCGTGTCGGCCAAGCCGGCCAGGGATCACACGCGCTATCACTCGCCACAGGAGCTGCGGGAGGCGGCTCTGTCCCACCTTCGCGACGCCGTGTCGGCGTTGCAGGCGAATGCCGCGCCCGACGAGCTTTCGGCGTACAAGCAGTTCGTGTCGGCGGTGGCGCAGCGGGTGGCCGAGGCGCACCGTGAGGACGGTGTCGCCGTGAGTCCCGCCGAGCAAGCCGCACTGGACGAGATCACGGCAACGCTTAGCGGCAGCTAACCGGTTTGCTCGCAGGACAAAGCCGCCCGGCATCCAACTGGGAGGGATGACCTTGTTCCCGCTTCCCGCCCCGTGGGGCGCTCCCGAGGCCGAGCTTGCCTGTGCACGATGCAAAGCTCTGACCCAGCACTTCGGGCGGAGGGTGACGAGCATGGCCGACGACGAGAGCGATCGCCGAAGCGGCGAGCTGGCATGGTTCTGCGCTCGCTGCGGCCACCGGCACGAACCGGTCGATCAGCCCGACAGCCAGCCCCCTGCCGGTGACGACATCACCGAGCTGTTCGACCGGCACTAGAGTGGCCGGACGCCATGGGCGAGCAGCGCAGGCATGAGATCGAGCACGAGCACCTGCTCGTGCGGCTGCCCCTGACCCTCGGCGGTGCGGTGCTGGCGCTGGCCGGGTCGTGTCTGTCATGGGCGAGCGGTCTCACCGACTCCGCGGGCAGCGTCACACGCGGCGGCATCGGCGGGGACGGCAAGTACACCGCGCTGCTGGTGCTGGTCACGGTCGGCTGCACGGTCTGGTTCGCCGTCCGTCCCGAGCGCCGGCCCGCGATCGCGGCGGTCGCCGCTTCGGGGCTGCTGCTGGTCGTGAGCATCGTCGAGTGGAACTCCGTCTCGGACGCGGTCGAGACCGCCAACCGCGAGAACGGGCTGTTCGCCACGGCCAGCGTCTCGGCCGGGATCTGGATTCTGCTGTTCGGCTCGGCGCTGGCCTTCGCAGGCGCCGTCTGGACGCTGCGGGTGGAGCGCTAAACCTCGATCAGCTTCTCGCGGATCGCGAGCGCGACGGCCTGGGTGCGCGTGTCTGCGTCGAGCTTGCGCATGGCCGAGCGGACGTGGGTGCGAATCGTCTCGGTGGACAGAAACAGCTTGGCCGCGATCTCGCGGTTGGGGATCCCGCCGGCCAGCATCTCGAGGATGTCGCGCTCGCGATCGGTCAGCCTCGTCAGCTGCAGCATCGCCTCGTGGGTCACCAGCTCGCTGCCGAGCGAAGGGTCGACGTACGCTCCGCCGGCGGCCACAGTCTTCACGGCCCGGATCACCTCGTCCGGATGGGCATCCTTCAGCACGTAGCCGCGGGCGCCGGCATCGAGGCCCTGCGCGAGCTGGTGCCGCTCGCCGTACGCGGTGAACATGATCACGCCGATCTCGGGCTGGGACTCGAGGATCGCCCTGGTCGCCTGGTAGCCGTCCATCCCGCGACCGAGCACGATATCCATCAGGATCACGTCCGGCCTGCGCTTGGCGGCCATCGCCACCGCCGCCTCGCCCGAGGCCGCCTCGCCCACCATCGTCAGGCCGCTATCGCTGCTCAGGATCAGCCTCACCCCGGCTCGGACAGCGACGTGGTCGTCGACCACCAGGCACTCCACCGTCTTCATCGCCGCGCTCATCGCTGGATCATCGCATGCTCGGTCACAGATCATCAGGCCGCGACCGCGTCGTATCCCTCGAGATGCGACTTGAGCTTGCCGCGGATCTCGCGCGTGACCTGGCTGACGCGCGACTCGGACACGCCGATGATGCGCGACACGTCGCGGCCTGACCGGCCTTCCACGAACACGAGCTGGATGATCAAACGCTCGCGGTCGCTGAGCCCCTTCAGCGCCTCGCGGATCGACTCCGCCCGCTCGCGCGCCAGAGCCGCGTCCTCGGGAGAGTCGCCCCCCGAGCCGACCGTCTCGATCAACTCGATCGTGCCGTCCTCACCCGCTCCCACCATCGTGTGCAGCGAGGCCACCTCGGCCCGCTCGAGCTGGGAGCTGACGGTGGTCAGCTCACGCACGTCGGTGCCCAGCGTGTCGGCCACCTCCTGCGGCGTCGCCGCCCGATGCAGCCGCTCCGAGATGGCGCGGCGGGCCTGCTCGATCTCGCGGGCGCGCTTGCGCAGCCGGCGTGGCGCCCAGTCGCCCCGCCGCAGCTCGTCGATCATGCCACCGGAGATCCGCGTCCACGCGTACTGCTCGAAGCTGGCTCCCAGCTCGGGGTCGAAACCCTCGACCGACTGCACGAGCAGCAGCAGCCCGGCCGAGACGAGGTCGTCGAGCGAGACGTGCGCCGGTGCACTCTTGACCTTGCGGGTGGCGATGTACTTGACCAGCGGCGCGTAGGACAGGATCAGCCGGTCGCGGGCGCCGACGTCGCCGGACGACTTCCAGCAGCGCCACAGCTGCTCGGCGGCGTCGGCAGAGAGCCGGGTGTGATCGGACATGCGTGACTCCTTCTCGCGGTCGTCTGGGGCGTTGATCGCCATCAGCTCCCGTATCGATCCGGGCGATCGTCGCGGTCATCCTCCGCAGCCCACAGACCGGTCGCCAAAACGACAGATGATGGCTACCGCAATCTGCGGGCCGCGGCTACGCCGGATCGCAGCTCAGTCTGCGTCGCCGCCGACGTTCGGCACCGTCACCGGCGCCGCTCGCGGCTGCTCGGGCAGCATCAGCGCGAAGCGGGCGCCGGCGCCGGGGGCGGAGTCGATCTGCAGCGACCCACCGGCCAGGTTGATGCGCTCCGCCGTCGCGTCGAGCCCGATGTGCATCCGCATCCGGTCGCGATCGAGCGCGCGGGCGACGTCGAAGCCGACGCCGTCGTCCTCCACCAGGAAGCGGATCACTCCCTCGTCGTGCCAGCCCGTGATCGAGAGCAGCGAGGCCTGGCTGTGCTTGCGCGCGTTGATGATCAGCTCCCGGATCGCGCGGTAGGCCACGGCCTCCAGCGTGTCGGATTGGCGCGGGATCTCGATCCGCACCTCCGCCCGTTGCCAGGGGCCGTCTCCGGCCAGCTCGTCGATCGCCGCGCCCAATCCCGACCGCTCGAGCACGTGCGGACGCAGCTCGAACATCAGCCGGCGGGTGCGGTCGAGCGCCTCCGACAGCAGCTGCTCGAACTGCTCCAAGCCGGCGTCCTTGCGCATCAACATGCGCACGTGCATCAGGAGCGCGGTCATCACCTGCACCGTGTCGTCGTGCAGCTCGGTCGCGATCCGCGCCCGCTCGTCCTCCGCCGCCGTCACCAGCGCGCCCAGCACGTCGAGGCTGCGCTGGCGGGCGAGCCGCAGCTCGGTCAGGTCGACGATCACGCCCTGGGTGCCGGTCAGCACACCATCCGGGTCGCGCATCGTGCGGGCGATGATCTGCACGTAGCGCTTGCTGCCGTCGCTGGCGACCATCGTCACGGCCTCGTCGGCGCCGGCCACCTCGCCTTCCAGCATCCGGCGCTGGTTGTCCCCGACCAGCTCCAGCGAATCCGGGTGGAAGATCATCGGCCGCCGCTGCGTCTCGTCCATGCCCTCGACCAGATGTTCCGGGGTGTAGCCCAGCATCTGTTCGATCTGGGGGCTGATGTAGGTGACCACGCCCGCCCGATCGGTCTGGTAGGTGACCACCGGCGTCTGCTCGATCAGCGTCCGGTAGCGCAGCAGGTGCTCATCGCGCTCGGCGCGGGCAACCATCTCGTCGGTGATGTCGATCACCACTCCCTGAGTGGCCACCAGCCGTCCGTCCTCGTCCTTGATGGCACGCGAGATCACCCGCGCGTGCCGCGTCGAGCCGTCCGCATGGACAAGCCGCGCTTGCAAGCTGTAGCCGTCGCTGAGCCCGTCGTACACCTTCAGCGCCTCAGCCAGAGTCCACTCGTAGTCATCGGGATGGAACCAGAGGCGGCGGCCCTCGCGCGTGCCCCCGGTCGCCAACAGCTCGTCCCTGCTGCGGCCCAGGATCTGCTCGAGCTGGGGGCTGACGTAGACGGGATCGCCCTCGGCGTTCATGATGAACGTCGCCACCGGCAACTGCTGGATCAGCGTCTCATAGCGCTGGCGCTGGTCGGCCAGCTCGAGCGCCGCCTCCACCTCGGCGGTGACGTCGAACAGGATCGCCTGCACGTCGGGGCCGGCGATCGGCGAGAGCAGCTCCCTGATCCAGATCACGCGCCCGTCGGGCCGCGTCCAGCGGTACTGGCTGGGAAGCGGGTCGTCCGGCCCCCGCCACCGTTCCGGGTTGGCGAGATCGTCCGGGTGGACGCGGCTGCGGAACCGCTCCATGCCCTCGTGTCCCTGCCACATCTCGGCCGGAGCACCGGTCAGCAACTCGATCTGCTGGGAGACGAACGAGACGATGCGGCTGTCGCGATCCCACACCGCCACCGTGGCCGGCAAGCGGTCGATCAGCCGGTGGTAGCGCGCGTCCAGCTGCTCGTCAGGCGTCGTCATCGTCCTCTCCCGCGATGACTGGACCGGGCATCTAGATGGTTGGTTCCACGGGATGCGTGGCTGCTGGACGCAGGATGGGGGGTTCCAGACGACGGGAGCGCCTGCAGGGCAGGCTGGATGAAGCCTGTTCAAAGGCGGTCGTGGCGTCTGGGACGCCCCAGACCAGTACCAGAGCCGCGCAGCTCGTGGAATCAACCATCTTAGACCTTCTTCACTCCGTGCACGGGTCTCCCCAGCGCGCGCCACTGCCACAGCGTGATCGTCGGTAGCGAGTCCTCGTAGCGGACGATGCGCGGATTGCGGCCCACCTGGGCGGCGCGGGCGGCGTGATCGATCAGATCGTCGCGCTCCGGCGTGACGACCACGTGATGGCAGGCTGTTATGTAGTCGAACGCCACGCCGCAGGCCGGGCAGGGCCAGGGGTCGGTGCGGATCGCATACCAGTCACCATCGCCGGTATCGACCGCATCGCCCGACAACAGGTCGGCGAGCTCATCGACCTCATAGACGCTCGGTGCCTCGGGAACGCTCATGCGGACGTCAGGGTATCAGCGCGACCCCGCCCCGCTTACATTCGCTCCGGTGCCTCGACGCCGAGCAGGTCGAGCGCAGTCGCCAGCACCCGCTTGGTGGCGTGGCACAGCGCCAGCCGGCTCGACTCGGTGTCCGGCTCCGCGCCGATCACACGGCACTGCTTGTAGAACTGATGGAACGTCTTCGCGGTGTCCTGGACGTGGCCGGCGATGCGGTGCGGCGCCCGCCGGTCGGCCGCCTCGGCCACCAGGTCGGGGAACTCCGCCAGCGCCTTCACCAGCTCGGCCTCCGCCGGCTCCGGCGACCACGACGGCTCGGGCCGGGCACGATCAGCCGCGTCGCCGGCGTTTCGGAGGATGGCCGCGATCCGGGCGTGCGCGTACTGGCAGTAGTAGACCGGGTTCTCGGAGTTCTGCTGCACCAGCAGGTCGAGGTCGAGCTCGATCTGCTGGTCATGCGAGCGCTGCACCAGCACGAACCGGGCAGCGTCGACGCCGACCGCGTCCAGCAGGTCGTCGAGCGTGACGACGCGGCCCGCCCGCTTCGACATCTTGCCGCCCTTCAGGTTGATCAGCTGGTAGATCTGGACGTCGACGCGATCGGGGTCGTAGCCGAGCGCGCGGGCGGCCGCCTTGAGCCGGCCGACGTAGCCGTGATGGTCTGCGCCCAGCACGTAGACGGCGGCGTCGAAGCCGCGATCGAGCTTGGACACGATGTAGGCGATGTCGCCCGCGAAGTAGGTCGGCTCGCCGTTGGAGCGCACCAGCACGCGATCCTTGTCGTCGCCCAGCGCCTCGCTGGCCAGCCATACGGCGCCGTCCCGCTCGTACACGTGGCCGGCGGCGCGGACGCGCTCGATCGCCCGTTCCACCGTGCCGTCCTCGTGCAGCGAGCGCTCCAGAAACCACGAGTCGAACTCGACCCGGAAGCGGGTCAGCGTGCCGCGGATGCGCTCCATCATGGCGTCCGTGCCGGCTCGCGCCCACCGCTCGACGGGAGCATCCGGCGGCAGCCCCAGCGACTGGGCGATCTCGGTCACGTAGTCACCCTGGTAGCCGTCCTCCGGCGGCTGCTCGCCGCGCGCCCGGGCCTGCAGCGAGGCGCCGAAGAGCTCGATCTGGCGGCCGGTGTCGTTGAAGTAGTACTCGCGCTCGACGCTGTGCCCGGCGAATCCGAACAGCCGCGCCAGCGAGTCGCCATAGGCGGCGTTGCGCGCCGTGGCAACGGTCATCGGCCCGGTCGGGTTGCCGCTGACGAACTCGACCTGCAGTCGTTGGGGATGCGCGGCCGCGCCGGCGCCGTACCCGCCGCCCTCCGCCAGCACGCGGCCGACCACGTGCCCGTACCAGGACGGCCGCAGCCGCAGGTTGATGAACCCGGGGCCGGCGATCTCGGCCGCGTCGATCCACGGCGAGTCGAGCCCCTCCACGATCCGCTCGGCGATCGCCCGTGGCGCCGAGGCCAGCGGCTTGGCCAGCGTGAGCGCGACGGCGCTGGCGTAGTCGCCGTGGCTGGGGTCGGCGGGCCGGTCGAGCTGCAGCGGGCGATCCTCCCCGCCGGCCGCGGCCACCGCGGCACGCAGCGGGGCTGCCAGCTCTTCGAGGACGCTGCCGCTCATCGGCCCATCGTAGTGGTGCCGCGGGTCGGGACGGGGAACCACGCATCCCATGGAACCAACCATCTAGGCTTCGTGCGCAGCCAACGATGGTGGAAGGGGATGGTCACGTGTCGGAATCCGCGTGGAACGAGGAAGAGCCGAGAGAGCGTCACCTGAACATCCACTTCACGCCCGAGATCATGGCCGGGGTGTACGCCAACTTCGCCAACGTCAGCCACTCCGACTACGAGTTCACGATCACCTTCGCGCGCGTCGACCATGAGGTCGAGGAGGACGAGGTGCCCGGCGTGGTGGTCTCCCGCGTCAACCTCTCGCCGCGCTTCATGCAGGAGCTGATCGAGGCGATGGGCGACAACTACTCCAAGTGGCGCACCCGTGAGGGGATCAAGAACCTGCCCGAGTTCGACGGGCAGGATGACGATTACGGCGTCGACGACAGCGAGGAAGAGGACGGCGGCACGTAGGCCCGCGCCACGGCGATCCGGTCCATCACCGGCGGGTGGTCGAACAGCAGCCACACCGCCCACCCAGGCGGATCGGGGTTGGAAAGATCGCTCAGCGCCAGCCGCCGTTGCAGCGACCGCATGCCCTGCGGGTCGTGCGTCGCCCGCAGCCCCACCCAGTCCGCCTCCGCCTCGATCCGACGCGAGAGCAGGTTCTCGACCGGCAGCAGCAGGGTGGCTGCGGTCAGCGCGCAGGCCAGCACCACCGGCACGGCCGCGGTGGTCGTCAGCTCTCCCTCCGTCAGCCGGCCGGCGGCGGCCAGCACCAGCAGGATCGCGGGCAGCCCGATCACGCCGAACCAGAGCACGCCGATCAGCGTGTGCCGGCGGCTGACGTGGGCCAGCTCGTGCGCCAGCAGCGCCCGCAGCTCGTCCGGCCGCTCGCTCAGCGAGGTGTCGTCAACGACGACGCGCACGGTCGGGCCGAGGCCGTCCACCTGCGCGTTCTCGGCGGTCGTGCGCGAGGACGCGTCACCGACCGTGATCGAGCTCGGGTGAGCGCCCATCTCGCGCTCGAGCGAAGCGGCCAGCGCGGCGGGCACGGGCGGCAGGGGGTGCGTGGAGACGTACAGCGGGTCGATCACGAGCGGCTGCAGCGCCGTCAGCGCGG
>JAWVEC010000210.1:0-13208 GCA_033856975.1 Gaiellales bacterium | reverse complement strand
AGATCCGTGTGATCTGAGTTCGTGCAGCGCCACGTCTCGCCGTCGTTGAGGAGCGTCGCCATGACAATGCCGTACCGCAAGTACCGCCCCTACGAGACCGTCGACCTGCCCGATCGGGCCTGGCCCGATGCCGTGGTCAGTCGAGCGCCGATCTGGTGTTCGACCGATCTTCGTGATGGCAACCAGGCCCTTGTCAACCCGATGGACGCCACCGCCAAGCAGCGGATGTTCGACCTGCTGGTCACGCTTGGAGTGACCGAGATCGAGGTCGGGTTCCCGTCGGCTTCCAAGACCGACTTCGACTTCGTTCGCCAGCTGATCGACGGCGGCCTGATCCCGGCCGGCACCACCATCGCGGTTCTGACCCCAGCGCGGCCAGAGTTGATCGAGCGCACCTACCAAGCGATCGATGGCGCACACAGCGCGATCGTGCACCTGTACAACTCGACCTCCGAGACGCAGCGACGGGTCGTCTTTCGCCTCGACCGGGCGGGAGTTACCGAGCTGGCTGTTCGCGGCACCGCACTCTGCAAGACGCTCGCCTCCCAGACGGACACGCCGATCGTGTTCGAGTACTCGCCGGAAAGCTTCCATGGCACCGAACTCGATTACGCGCTTGAAATCTGTGAGGCGGTGATCGCCGAGTGGGGGCCGACAAGCTCCGAGAAGATGATCATCAACCTGCCGACAACGGTCGAGTCGTTCCCGCCCAACGTGTACGCCGACCGGCTGGAGTGGTTCCAGCGTCATGTCTCCGCACGCGATCGGATCATTCTCAGCGTGCATCCGCACAACGACCGCGGGACGGCGGTCGCCACGGCAGAGCTTGGCCTGATGGCTGGCGCCGAGCGGGTGGAGGGCACGCTGTTTGGCAACGGCGAGCGGACGGGCAACGTCGATCTGATCACCCTCGCACTGAATCTGCTCACGCAGGGTGTCGACCCGCGGCTGGATCTGTCTCGCATCGACGAGACGCGGGCGATCGTCGAAGAGTGCAACGATCTTCCAGTACATCCACGACACCCCTACGTAGGCGAGCTGGTGTACACCGCCTTCTCTGGATCGCACCAGGACGCGATCAAGAAGGGCATGGACGCGCAACAGCGCTCACAGTCCGATCGATGGGACGTGCCATACCTGCCGGTCGACCCGGCCGACGTCGGGCGAAGCTACCAGGCGATCATCCGCGTCAACTCGCAATCAGGCAAGGGCGGCGTCGCATACGTCATGGAGACGCGACACCACCTCGCCTTGCCACGCGGGCTTCAGATCGACTTCGCCCGCCACGTGCAAGCCATCACCGACGCCCGCGGAGGAGAGCTCACACCAGACGAGCTACTGGTCGAGTTTCACCGTCAATACCTCGACATCACCCGGCCGTACGAGATCGTCTCCTACACCCATTCCAGCGGCGAGGACGACCAGATCACTGCACAGGTGGCCATCGATGGCCGACTCACCGAGCTTCACGGCTCTGGCAACGGCCCGATCGCCGCCCTCGTCGAGGCAATCGACCGCCAACTCGGCGTCCCGATCCGGATCCTGGACTACCACGAACACGCCATGGCCTCCGGCGCCGACGCGACAGCCGCCGCCTACGTCGAAGCCGACATCAAAGACGAGGCAGTCTGGGGCGTCAGCGTGCATCCAAGCATCGTCACCGCCTCCCTGCACGCGATCGCAAACGCCATCAACCGACGGCTGGCAGTCGACCACAGATGACTCCCCAAAGATCGACGGCCGGTTATGGCTTGCTCGAGGGGCGACGGCGGGGCCGGTCTCGATCGCAGCCCTGACGATGCTTTAGCCCATGTCACTGCACCCGTGCGGTCGGGTCGCCGGCGAGCGGTTGCGGCCTTCCCAGGAGGTACCCCTGACCGTAGTGCACACCGATTGCCTGCAGCGCGGTCAGTGTCTCGGCACGCTCGATCCCTTCGGCGATCAGGAGTTGGCCCATCTCCGACGCGAACGAGACCAGCGCGGACGTCATCGCGCGGGACCCGCGGTCGCTGTCGACCAAGGCCGTGAGGCTAATGTCGGCCTTGATGATGTCAGGGTTGAGATTGAGGATATGGCGAAGGCTCGCGTATCCGGCGCCGGCGTCGTCGATCGCCAAGCGAAGACCGTGCGCGCGTAGCTTGAGCAGCGCGGCATGGAGCGTGTCGTAGTCGGCAACCTTCGCGTGCTCGGTCAGCTCAACGACCGTCCGTGCTGGGTCATGTGTGGCAAGGAGCGTCGTCACGTCGTCGTCGAGCGCGGATGCCGGACCGACGTTGAGTGACAGGAAGCACTCCGTCGGGATCCGTCGGAATCCCGCCAACGCCGACTTGAGCGCCGCAAGCTCCAACTCTAACTCGAGGCCCACGGAGGCAGCATCCGCGAACCACGCGTCAGGCCCCTGGCGGGGCTCGATGTTGAAGCGGGAGAGCGCCTCGAAGCCAACGGTGCGACCCGTCGCGAGCTCGACGATGGGCTGATAGACGGTTGCAATGGCGCCTGGCTCCGTTGCTTGACGCACCCGGGCCACGCGTCGTTGTTGCTCGTCCTGCGAGATGCGGCTCTGGTTGAGGTGATCCGCCAGCTCGTGCAGCACGTCGGAGGTGACCGACGCCGAGAGCGTCGACTCGCCGGCCGTGGCGCGCTCGACCGCCCGGACGATATCGGCCGCATCCTCTCCCTTGACGAGATACGCGATCGCACCAGCCTGGATCATCTCGAACACCGCCGAGCGGTCCTCGTAGACCGAGAACGCCACAACGCGGGTGTTCGGACAGCTCGCACGGATCCTGCTAACCAGGCGGGGGCCGCCCCCATGCAGCTTGAAGCAGACGATCGCAACATGGGGCTGCTCCCGGATGGCGTGCTCGAGCGCGCTTGCGAAGTCGGCCGCAACGCCCACCAGGCGGAACGATGGCTCACGCTCGACAACCTCGGCGAGTGCTCCGCGAACCTCGGTATGAGCGTCGACGACGAGGACACGCGTGCGGTTCACAAGGTCTGGGAGGCGGCGACGATGGGAAGCATGAATTCGACCGTCGTCCCCAGGTCGTCGTGTGACTCCAGCCGGAACCAGCCGCCCGCCATCTCCGCGCGCTCGCGCATCGACACCAGCCCGAGATGTCCTGGCTCGTCCGGCTGTCCCTGGAACCCGCGACCGTCGTCCTCGATTCGCACCAACAAGGCGTGTTCGTCGCTCCGCAGACCCACGGTGATGTGTTGCGCGCAGGCATGCTTGCGAATATTCGTGAGCGCCTCCTGAGCAATCCGGTAGGCGATGGCGCTCGTCTCGGCCGAGGGCGGCGGCCCGGTCACCTCGCTCTCGAGCGCGAACTTCGTGCCGGCGTCCTGCCGCATCTGTTCGAGGTGGAGGCGAAGCGCGCCGGCAAGCCCCTCGCGATCGAGTATCGGCGGATGTAGCTCGAACGTCAGGTTGCGCAAGCTCGCGATCGTGGCGCGGGCGGTGCGTCGAGCCTCAGACAGCGGCGACAGGAGCTCTGGGTCATCGGTCGCGCGGGCGAGCATGTCCAGGCGAAGCGACAGCGCGACCAACACCTGGACAGGCTCGTCGTGGACATCACGAGCGATCCGCTGCCGCTCCTCCTCCTGGGCGTGCACCAGTCGCTCGAGCAGGCGACGGCGGTCGTGATCGAGCGCACGCAGCCGCTCCAGGCTGCCCTCGGCGTCCCGCCTCGCCCTCACCAATTCCGTGACGTCGATCCCGAACGACACCGTCCCGATCACCTCGCCGCGTACCACTCTCCGGCTGTTCTGCCACAGGATGAAGCGTTCCTCACCCGCCTTCGTGACGATCGGGTTGGCGTGGTGAGGCGCTCCTTCGTCGATGAGCCGGCGGTGGACGTCCCAGACTTCCGGATAGCGGTCGCGTGGCACCACCACGTCCCAGTTCCGCCCGAGGAGTTCGTCACGCGTGTACCCGGTGATCTCCTCGCCGGCGCGGTTGAAATCGATGACGTTCGCATCGGCGTCCAGCACGAGGACGATCGCGTTTGACGTCTCGATCAGCTGCTGCGAGAACCGCTCCGCCCGCCAACGCTCTGTGATGTCGAACACGATCGCCGCCACCCCGATGATCTCCCCGGCGGTGCCACGCACCGCATGGAAGCTCGCAAGCCAATGGCGGTCGTCGGCGGCGGCGGCGCTTGGGCCGATGAGCTCGTGATCGACCACGTCCTCAGCCGACTCCAGCACCCGACGGACCACGCCCTCCATATCCGGCCACAGGTGTGGGACGGCCTCGGCGAGCGTGCGGCCGATCTGCTCCGCCACGGTGCCGCCGATGATGGCGGCAAGCATCGCGTTCAGCCGCACGATGCGATAGTCGCGATCGACGTAGCCCAATCCGACGGTCGCGCTGGACGCGAATACGTCCAGCAGGGCGAGAGACTCGGCCGCTGGGGATTCGGACGAGCCGCCGACTCGATCGATGTCGGTCACCGCTCCCAACGATCCGAAGCGCCCGGTGCTCCCCGGGCAAGGATCTCGCTTGGCACGATCAGAACCCCCTCGAGAAGATGGCGATCAACCGTGCGCACGAAGCGTACCATCGGTAAGTTGGAGCTAAACGCGGCCGATGCGCCACCCGCGTTCGCTCGGTACGATCCAGGCGGACGTGCGAGGTCATCGCCGGCGATCGTCCGCCTTTGACACAGGAAATGGAGCAGCACATGCAGCAAGTGAAGCTCGGTCCGCTCGAAGTGTCCCGGATCGGACTCGGGTGCATGGGCATGTCGGCGTTTCTACACCGGCGCGGGAACGGACGACGCGGAATCCATCCGCACGATCCGGCGCGCCGTCGACCTCGGGATCACGCTCATCGACACGGCGGAGATCTACGGCCCGTACACGAACGAGGAGCTCGTCGGGCGGGCGATCGCCGACCGGCGCAGCGAAGTCGTCCTGGCTACGAAGTTCGGCATGATGAGCGGAGGGACGCGCAAGATCGACAGCTCACCTGGGGCTATCCGCACGGCGATCGAGGGGTCGCTCCGGCGGCTCGGAACCGACTACATCGACCTCTACTACCAGCACCGCGTCGACCCGGCCACCCCGATCGAGGAGACGATCGGCGCCCTGGCGGAGCTGGTCGCGGCCGGGAAGGTCAGACACATCGGCCTCTCCGAGGCCGGCGCTGACACCATCCGTCGCGCTCACGCCGTCCACCCCGTGACCGCGGTTCAGTCCGAATACTCGCTCTGGACGCGCGACCCCGAGCCGGAGATCCTGCCGCTGCTACGGCAGCTCGGGATCGGGTTCGTCCCCTACTCGCCACTCGGGCGCGGCTTCCTGACCGGGACGATCCGCTCGCGCGAGCAACTCGACCACGACGACTTCCGGCGCGCGAATCCCCGTTTTGCGAACCTCGACGAGAACATGCGGATCGTGGACGAGGTCGAGGCGGTGGCCGCCGAGGCCAGCGTGACACCTGCCCAGGCCGCGATCGCCTGGGTGCTCGCCCAGGGCGAGGACGTAGTCCCGATCCCGGGCACCAAGAGGGTCTCGCGTCTCGAAGAGAACGCGGGCGCCGTCAACGTTCGCTTGAGCGCGGACCAGCTCGAGCGACTCGGAGCGATCAAGCCGCCTGCCGGCGACCGCTATGCGGATATGACCCCCATCGGTCGTTGACGACGCGCGGTCCGGCTGAGGGGGCGGCGGTCATGAGGCTCCGACGGTCATGGCCTCTCGGGATGGCGCTGCTGCTTGTTCGATGCGCGCGACGTCGCGGCTGCGTAGCAGGGCGATCATCACGGCCAGCGCTGCGATCATCACGACCGCGCCGGCGGCGAAGGCCCAGTGGAAGCCGACCACCAGCGCGTGCGTCGGCGAGCCGCCGGCAGATGACGTCTTGCTCGCCGCGAGCGTTGACAGCGCCGCCAGGCCGAGCGCGCCGCCGATCTGCTGGGACGTATTGAACAGCCCGGAGGCGAGGCCCTGGTCATCGTCGTCGAGGCCCGTGGTCGCGATCAGAGTCAGCGGCATGAAGACCGCGCCCATGCCGAGCGACGAGAGTAGGAGCGAGGGCAGCACGTTCGCTGCGTAGGAGCCATGCACCGGCAGCTGCGTGAGCAGCGCGAGCCCGGCGGCGGCGAGCAGCATCCCGGCCGCGGCGACGCGGCGCACGCCGAGCCGCGGCGCGAACTGCGAGGCGAGCCCCGCAGAGATCATCACGCCGGCGGTGAACGGCAAGAACGCGAGGCCGGCCTTCAGCGGCCCGTAGCCCAAGACTTCCTGGATGTAGAGCGTGTTGAAGAAGAACATCGCGAACATGCCCGACATCGCGAGCAGCATCGTGATGTTCGCAGTCAGCAGCGACCGGATCCGGAAGATCGACAGCCGCACGAGCGGCGCCGTCGTGCGCATCTCGATCGCGACGAAGCCGGCGAGCAGGACGACGGCGAGCGCGAAGAAGCCGAGCGTCTTCGCGGATGTCCAGCCGGCCGACTGGGCGTCGACGATGGCGTAGACGAGCGCCATCAGCCCGCCGGTCACGGTGGCTGCTCCCGCGAGGTCGTAGCTTCGGTGCTCGAGCGCGTCGCGCGACTCCGGGATCAGGCGCAGCGAGAGCAGGAAGGCAGCGATGCCCACGGGCACGTTGACGAAGAAGATCCACGGCCAGGAGAAGTACTGCGTCAGGACGCCGCCGAGGATGAGGCCGACCGCCGAGCCGCCGATCGCGATCGCTGCCCAGACGGCCAGCGCCTTCGCACGCTCGGCGCCTTCGGCGAACGTGGTCGAGATGATCGACAGCGCCGCCGGCGAGATCAGCGCTGCACCGAGCCCTTGCAGCGCGCGCGAGGCGACCAGCACGCCCTCGCTGGAGGCGAGCCCGTCGAGAAGCGATGCGCCCGTAAAGATCAGCAGTCCGACCAGGAACACCCGCTTGCGGCCGAGCAGATCGCCGAGACGACCGCCGAGCAGCAGGAAGCCGCCGAACACCAGCGTGTAGGCGTTCACGAGCCACTGCAGGCTGCCCTCTGACAGGTGGAGATCCTTCTGGATCGACGGCAACGCGACGTTCACGATCGTCGCATCGAGAATGACCATGAACTGCGCCAGGCAGATCAGGACGAGAACAACCCACGGATTCGTTGCACGACTGCCCATCGGTGACCGCCTCTCAATATGGAACCTACTGTCCGCTTAGCCTAGCACGAACCGGACACGCTAGTCCGCTTTATGCTGCCTCGCGGTGCCGGAACGCCGATTTGGCAGAAGTGGAGGAGGCTGTCCGCTATATTGAAGGGTGAATGAGCACCGCAAGCCGTATCTCGACACGAAGCGACGCGCGCCGCAACAGGGAGGCGATCCTGGCGGCCGCCAGGGAGATGTTCGCCGAATCGGGCGACGTCGCGATGTACGAGGTCGCTCGCCGCGCAGGCGTGGGGCAGGCGACGCTGTACCGCAACTTCCCCGACCGGGACGCCCTGGTCGCTGCGCTCGCCATCGAGTCGATCGGAGCGCTGGAACGGCTGGGTGCCGAGCACGCCGGCGAGCCGGACGCGTTCTTCGTCATGCTGCGAGCGATGGTCGATTCGGCGGTCCGGTTCCACGGCCTGGCGGAGTGTGCGCAGCAGTCGCCGGACGTGGCGAGCAAGCTCGAGCCGCTGCAGCAGCGTCTGACCCAGCTGATCAAGCGCCCCTTGCGCGACGCGAAGGCCGCCGGCCTCATCCGGCGCGATCTCAGCATGGACGACGTGATGCTGCTGTTCGCGATGGTTGAGGGCGCGCTCAGCCGGGAACCTGACGCCGCCGGACGTGCCGCAGCCGCCGCACGCGTCCTCGCGCTCGCGCTCGACGGCCTCACGGCGCAGGCGTAGCGGCAGCGGCGTTCGCCGCGCTTCGGCACACATCGATCTTCAAATCGGACAGTAATGTCCGTTTGTGTGCTATGGTCTTGATGAAGCGGGGAGCGTTGTCCGGATCGGACGACCTTTCCCATATGTCTACGAAAGGTGTTTCCGATGCCAACGCTCCTTCACCTCGACAGCTCGATGCGCCAAGAGGGTTCGCGTAGCCGTGCGCTGTCGGCGCACTTCGCCGACGCCTGGCAGCAGGCGAACCCTGACGGAACGGTGATCTACCGCGATCTCGCCGCCGATCCGATCCCGCACCTCGACCTGGCGGCGTTCAGCGCGAACTTCGTCGCCGACGACGACCGCACAGCGGCGCAGCGCGAGGCGCGGAAGCTGACCGAGACGCTCGCGAACGAGCTCCTCCGTGCGGATGAGGTCGTGATCGGCATCCCGCTCTACAACTTCGGGCCACCATCAACCTTCAAGGCGTGGTTCGACCGGATCGTCGTGCCCGGCCTGACCGTAGATCCTGAGAGCGGCGGTCTCCTCGGTGGCCGGCCCCTGACCTTCACCGCCGCGCGCGGTGGCGGCTACGGGCCCGGAACGCCCCGTGAGGGCTGGGACCACCGCGAACCGTGGCTCCACCACGCATTCAGCCAACTCGGCTTCGACGACATCCGCCTCATCCACACCGAGCTCACCCTCTCGCGCGAATCCCCGCGAATGAGTGGCCTCGAAGACCTGGAAGACAAGAGCATCGCCGAGGCCCACGCGGCGATCGACGAGCTGTTCGTGGAGAAACGGGGCATCGCCGCGTAGACGCGCCGCATGGCCGACCTGAGTTGACGATCTCGCCGCTCGGCGACAGCGGGCGGAACTCTCGGCCTCGCTGGGTCGGGCCAACCGCTTAGCTCCGTGTCGAGGCGACGTTGGGCGCGATCACCGCATCAGCGCCGACACCGGCGTCGCCGATGCCGGAGCGGAGACGCCGACGCGGGCGCCCCAGCGGCTGAAGGTGATCGTCTCCTGGCTTCCGTCCACGGTCGTCAGCGTGAGCTGCACGGGCAGCGGCTTGCCCGTCGTGGCGATGTCGAGACAGCCGCGGGATTGGGCGAATCCACCCCAGACGCATACGACCGGCTGTCCGCCGACCGTGTCGGTGCCGCTCTTGGAGAGTGCGCCTTTCGGCGCCAGGAACCGCAGTAGCGAGGGCATGGTCACCGCGGTCGCGATTGGCCGATAGTTCGGGTCACCGGGACGGTAGGAGATCCATCGGTGCAGGTACCGAGCCGGTGCCACGTTGGCGAGCCCGATGAAGCTTTCGCCTCCGGTGTGGTCGACCTTCACGTAGGCCGTCGTGCCGACGACTCGCACGGTGACGCGAAGGCTGCTGGCCCGGATCACCTGCGATCCGACCGTCGGGCCGGTGTCATCGGTCTGCAGGTAGCCACCGGCGAATGTGGACGTGATCCGGACGCGCACCGATCGCTCGTGCCGGGCCGCCCGCAGCGCGATTGCCACGATCTTCTTGGCGGGCATTGCGACGAGGCCAGAGGTGGTGTGGCCGGGGGCCGGTTGCGTGGTAACCGGAGTCGCCGCCGCCTGACCGCCGCAGCCGGCGGCGCTGATCACCACCGCAACCATCGTCGCGAGAATCGGTGTGGTCGTGCGGTCGCTCAAGTCGTCCCCCCTGCCGGACCGGCGTCTGGGTCGGTATCGGCACTGCCAGGACCTCGCTTGAACGGTCTAGCTTCGCGTGATCTCGAGCTGGATCGGCCCCGGGGTGCCCGCGTTGATCTGCACCAGGTCCTGCGGGCAGGCCGACACCACCAGGTGGCAGTCGAGTTCGGCGCGAAGCGTGGTCGAGTCGCCCGGTCTCGTCGGCGCCGGCAGCCAGCCCAACTCGGCCCCCACGCCGACCGGGATGTTCATGAACAGGTTGATCGGCTGGGGCACCTCCACCCGGTCCACACCCAGGTCGCGCATCACGCCGAGCAGGTTCTCCTGGCACGAGGCATGCCAACCCTCCACGCCCAGTCCGCGATACCGAGTGGGATCACACGCCGCGCAGAGCATGTCGTGGACGCCGGGCGAGTCATCCGCCTCGAGCGTGAGGATCGGCCGGCGGCGATTCGTGACGAACTGCTCACCCACCAGCGGGAACAGCCGGCTGACGTACACGCGCGTGTGCTCGGCGCTGTGGTACTCGGACGGATCGTCCGTACAGAACGCGAACACGTCTGCCACCTGGCCGCCCTCGGGATCGATCACCCGTACCCGGTCGCCGGAACGGAGGCTGACGCCTCGCCCCTCGCGGGTCGGAACGTGGATCGTCTCGGTCGCCGGCATGGCCGTGATCCTATGCCGAACTTCCCGATCCCATGTTCTTAACTAAATCTACAGACAAAGTAGATTATCCTGGGTGGAGGCACCGACGAAAACGGAGGATCCCTTGTCTACCGCACCCAACGTCATACCCGCCCGATTCCGATTTGGCCGTGATCCGGACGCGAAGCTGAACTCCACCGCCGAGGTACTCGTCGACGACCTCGCGCTGCACCGCTGGTACCGGGCCCGCGACCGCCACCGCGATCTCGGCCGCGTCGAGCTCGAGGCGCTGGTCGATGCGCTGGCGGCGCGGCCAGACCTGTGGCGCCACCTCGTGCGCGAATCTCCCGATCACCGCTACTACGTGCGTCTGCTGCTGGACGAGCATGTCGAGATCTGGTTGATCTGCTGGTCCCCAGCCCAGGACACCGGGTTTCATGACCACGCGGGCAGCCGGGGTGCGGTGGCAGTGGTTGCCGGTGCCCTCACCGAGCTGCTGCTCGGCGTCCATGGCGCGAATCCGGTGCGAGTCCACGAGCACGGCGGGCGGTTCTCATTCGGCGCCAGCCACATCCACGACGTCCAGCACGCCGCCGGTGCTCCCGCGGCATCGCTGCACGTGTACTCGCCGCCGCTGGGGGAGATGGGTTTCTACGACGTGGCCGAAGATGGCACGCTTGGCCGCCGCAGCGGCGACCATCAGGAGGAGTTCTGCTGATCAGCAGTTGCGAGATTGCGCCCAGCGGCGGATCTCGTTCAGCCCGGGCAGCAGCCGCCGGCCTTCCTCGGTGAGGTCATAGAGGGCGTTCTCGGTCGGATCACGCCGCACCAGGTCGGTGGCGGTGAGCTCTTTCAGGCGTTCGGCCAGCAGCCGGTCCGAGAGGCCGGGTATGGCGCGGCTGATCTCGCCGAAGCGCGCCGGCCGCTCGGCCAGCAGGTCCAGGATCAGGGCCGTCCAGCGCTTCCCCAGAAGCTCGAAGGCAGAGGCCAGCGCGGGGCACCCCTCGAGTGGTTGGCTGGCGGTATCCATGCCGACAGGATACCCGATCCACTTACCGTTCGTAAGCTCGCGGTGCTACCCTCAGGACTGACGATTCGTAAGTGAATGCTTCCTGGAGGAATCATGTCCGATCACATCACGGCGGTTCTGCACACCGATCCGGCCTGCCCGTGGGCCTACTCCGAGATCCCGGCGTTGACGGTTATGAGGTGGCGCTACGGCGCGCAGATCGACTGGCGGTTGGTGGTGATCGGCCTCACGGAGCAGGCTCAGCAGTACATCGACCGCGGGTACACGCCGCTGCGTCAGGCACGCAGCTCGGTCGCGTTTCGTCGCTACGGAATGCCCTTCGCGCCGCAGCCCAAGACGCGCGTCTCGGCGACAGCGCGTGCCTGCCGCGCGATCGTCGCCTCGCGGCTGCTCGAGCCGGGTAGCGAGTGGCGCGCGCTGCGTGCGCTGCAGCTCTCGCAGTTCAACTCCTCGCTGGTGATGGACGACGACGCGCAGCTGGCGCGGGTGGTGGCGGCGGCCACCGGCCATGACGTCGATACGCTGCTCGGGCTGCTCGACTCGCCCCAGGTGACGGCGGACTATCAGCGCGATCGTGCCGAGGCGCGCAGCGCCGCGGGATCGGCGTCGGAGCTGCAGGGCAAGACCGCAAACAGCGACGGCCTCGTCCGCTTCACCGCCCCCACGGTCGTGTTCGAGCGCGATCAGCTGAGGCTGGTCGCCGGCGGGTTCCAGCCCGTCGAGGCGTATGACGTGCTGGTCGCAAACCTCGATCCGACGCTCGAGCGGCGGGCGGCGCCCGGCGATCCCGCCGACCTGCTGGCCGCGTTCCCAGAGGGGCTGACCACCCAGGAGGTGGCGCTGCTGCTGACCCGCGGCAACGACGCACCCGACCGTGCGGCGGCCGAGGTGGCGATGCTCGAGCTGGTGGCCGACCACGGTGCGGCTCGCATCTCGCTTGGCGACAGCGCCGTCTGGGCCACCCCCGACGACATCGGCTGGATGCGCGGGGTGCTTGCGGGCGCCGACTCACAGCCGCTGGAGGTGTCAGCGGCATGACGACCGCAACTCTCACCAAGGTGCTGTACACGGCTGAGGCGACGGTGAAGGGCGGCCGTACCGGCCATGCCACGTCGAGCGACGGACGGCTCGACGTCGACCTGTCCGCGCCGTCGGAGATGGGCGGCGCGGGCGGTAGCGGGACGAACCCCGAGCAGCTGTTCGCAGCCGGCTACGCAGCCTGCTTTCAGTCGGCCCTTCTGGGCGTCGCCAAGGGCGAGGGCCTCGACCTGTCCGATTCGGAGATCACCGGCCGCGTCGGCATCGGCCCCACCGGCCACGGCGGCTTCGGCATCCAGGTCGAGCTCGTGATCGACTCGCCGGCGCTGCCGTCCGAGCAGGCCCGGGAGCTGATCGCAGCAGCACACGCCCGCTGCCCCTACTCGAACGCCACCCGCGGCAACGTCGATGTCACGTTCAGGTTCGGCGGCGCGCCGCTCGAGCTTTAAGAAGCTCCGACAATCGTTCCACAGAGGCCGCCTGCCGACGGCCTGACCTGGGTATCCTGGCGGCGTGGCAGGTCGCAGACACGACCAGGTCGTGTAGGTGCAGCACTACCTCCAAGAGGCGAGGCAGATGCAGGCGCTGTCGTTTGCGGTGCACATCCCGCTGGTGTGCTTCGGCGTCGCGTTCCCGGCCATGGTGCTGTTCGTCGAGTGGCTCGGCTTCCGCACCGGTGATCCCATCCTGACAACGCTGGCGCGGCGCTGGTCGAAGGTGATGGTCGCGCTGTTTGCGGTCGGGGTCGTCACCGGCACGATCCTCAGCTTCGAGATGGGCGGCCTGTGGCCCGTGTTCGTTGCCAGGTTTGGATCGGTGTTCGGCCTCGGCTTTGCGATCGAGGGCTTCTCGTTCTTCACTGAGGCCATCTTCCTCGCCATCTACGCCTACGGCTGGGATCGGCTCTCGCCGCGGCGGCACATGCTGGTCGGCGTGCCCGTCGTGATCTCCGGCTTCACCGGGTCGTGGATGGTGATAGCGGTCAACGGCTGGATGAACCA
>JAWVEC010000209.1:0-5580 GCA_033856975.1 Gaiellales bacterium | reverse complement strand
GAGCTCCGGCGCGCCGCCCTGATAGCTGCGCGCGGCATCGCCCAGCCCGGCGGCCACCTCGGCCAGGCCGGAGTGGCCGGCGACCACCGGCATCACACCGCAGCTGGCCGCCTCCGCAGCGACCATGCCGAACGCCTCGGGCAGCACGCTCGGCACCACCACCGCCTCGGCCAGGGGGGTCAGCGCCTGCAGCTGGGCGTGATCCATCGCTCCGGTGAACACCACCGTCGGCCCCGCCTGGGCCTCGAGCCATGCCCGGTCGGCGCCGAACCCGACCACCACCAGCGTCAGCTCGGGGTGTTCCACCGCCAGCGTGCGCCACGCTTCTAGCAGTATGTGCACGCCCTTCTGTCGCAACAGCTTGCCGAAGTACAGCACGAATCGCCCCACCTGCTCCAGCCGCCGAGCGGCGTCCGGGTCGGGATGCCGCTCGGGGTGGGCGCCCGGACGGTCGGCCCGAAGCAGCTCCAGCAGCCGCCGCCGCGAGCCATTCTGGGGACTGAACTCGTCCACGTCGACGCCGGGTGGCACGATGCTGACGCGCTCGAGATAGCGGCCATCGCCCAGCAGGTCGGCGGTCACGTCGACGATGTGCTGCGATCCGGCATAGATCGCCGCGGCGGCGTCGAGCGGCGGACGCGCCATCCGAGCGAGCTCGGGACGGCCGCGGATCGCGTACTCCAGCTCGGAGCCGTGCAGCTTGATCGCGTAGGGCGTGGCCGCCCCGCACGCCGCCTGGGCGACCGGCCCGCCCATGATGGCGTGATTTGCCAGCACCATCGCGGCCGGCTCGCGGCGCAGCTCCTCGGCCAGCGCGGCCACGTTCAGCTCCAGGTAGCGGTTCAGCTCCTGATCCGACATCTCGGCCACGTGCCGCGCCTCCACGCCCTCGTAGCGATCGACCACGAACACCGGCAGCAGCGGGCCAATCGGCGGCCGCAGCACGCGCACGTTCGCGCCCAGGTCAAACGACTCGGGATGCGGCTCCTGGCAAAGCACGCGCACGTCGTGCCCGAGTCTGCCCCACGCCCGCGCGACATGCTGCGTGTAGATGTTCGAACCGGTGCCCGAGAGCAGGTAGCCGTGCCAGATCACCAGCTTCATTGCGGAGCGCCCATCCGCGGGAGATGGTGCCAGGCACCGCTACGCGTTGCCAGGCACCAACCAGCAACACCCCGCGCCTGGCAACGGCCGCAAGGCCGGCCCACTATGTCAGGTGGAAGTAGAGCGCGTAGAGCAGCGCCGCGGCCGGGCTGGAACGATGCACGGTGACATCCGGCGGGGTGTCGATCAGCGCATCCGAGTAGCTGAAGATGATCTTGACCCCGGCTGCCACGAGGGCGTCGGCCGCCGTCTGCGCTCCGGCCGGCGGAACCGCCAGCACGCCGACGATGATGTTCTTCTCGCGCACCGTGTCGGCCAGCGTCTCGGCCGGCTGCACCCGCAGCGCGGCGATCTGCGACCCGGCCTTGCCCGGATCGGAGTCGAACACGCCCGCGATGTGGAAGCCATGATCGGCGAACACCGACGACGAGGCGATCGCGCGGCCAAGGTCGCCGGCACCGATCAGGGCGATGTTGTGCTGGCCGGCCGTGCGCAGGATGCCGCGGATCTCGGAGATCAGCGAGTCGATGTTGTAGCCGACGCCGCGCTTGCCGAACTTGCCGAAGCCGGACAGATCACGGCGGATCTGGGTGGCGTTGACGTTGGTGTACTCGCCGATCTCCTGCGAGGAGATCGAGTCGCGACCCATCTTCTTCGCCTGCGTCAGTACCTGGAGGTAGCGTGAAAGGCGAGCAGCGACCCCCACGGTCAGGCGTTCCGGAGCCAACGAATCCCCCTTGGTGGCGGTCACTTGTGACATTGCACGATCAGTGTAGCGACCGGCTCCTGTGCGAGGCTCCGCTTGTCACTAACACAGTCAGGAAGGGTCTGTTTGTGACGCGAGTGCGACCCGCCGCGCAAGCTCCAGCGGCTCGACCCGGTACTTGAACGCCTTGCGGCCGGCCACGAACACGACCGGGATCTGCTCGCGGTAGCGCGCCTCGAGCTGCTCGTCGCCCGAGATGTCGATCAGCTCCAGGTCGAAGCCGAGCAGCGCCCGCTGCCGCTCCAGCACGTCCTTGGCCACATCGCACAGGTGGCAGCCGGGAGCGCCGTACAGCACCACCGTGACGCTCATACTGTGGCGTAGGCGTCGCGCGAGAGGTACTCGGGAAACGGCAGCGGCCGGCAGAACCGGGCGGCCGAGGCGATCATGGCGGCGTTGTCGGAGCAGAGCGCGGGTGGCGCCATCGCGAGCCGCACGCCGCGCTCGCCGCAGGCCCGCTGGAGCGCGCGGCGCAGCTGGCCGTTGGCGGCCACGCCGCCGACCACCGCCAACGTGTCGCGACCGCTGGCGTCCAGCGCCTCCATCGCGCGGCCGACCAGCGAGCGCACGATCGCCCGCTGGTAGCCGGCGGCCAGGTCGGCGCGCCGCGGCTCCAGGTCGGGAGTCGCGGCGACGGCGGTGCGAAGCGCCGTCTTGAGGCCGCTGAACGAGAGGTCAAGGCCGGGCTTGCCCACCATCGAGACCGGAAACGGATGGGCATCCGGGTCGCCCGCCTCCGCCATCTGCTCCAGCGCGGCGCCGCCCGGATAGCCCAGGCCGAGCAGACGCGCACCCTTGTCGAAGGCCTCGCCGGCGGCATCGTCCAGCGTGCTGCCGATGACGTTGAACTCGGGCCCATGGTCGTCGACCTCGGCCAGCAGCGTGTGGCCGCCCGACGCCAGCAGCAGCAGAAACGGCGGATCCAGTGGCTCGGGCTCCAGGTACAGCGAGGCGACGTGGCCGTGCAGGTGGCCGACCGGGATCAGCGGCAGCCCGCGCGCGTAGGCCAGCGCCTTGGCACTCGCCAGCCCCACCAGCAGCGCGCCGATCAGGCCCGGTCCCTCGGTCACGGCCACCGCGTCCATGTCGGCGAGCGTCACGCCGGCCTCGGCCAGCGCCCGCTCGACCACGGGCACGCACAGCTCCAGGTGGCGGCGCGAGGCGACCTCGGGAACCACCCCGCCGTAGGGAGCGTGCAGCTCTGCCTGCGATGACACGACGCTCGAGAGCAGCCGGCCGCCGTCGGCCACCGCGGCCGCCGTCTCGTCGCACGAGCTCTCGAGCGCCAGGATCATGCGTCGACGCCGGGATCGCGCCACATGATCAGGGCATCCTCCCTGTTGTCCGTGTAGTACCCGCGCCGCACGCCGGTCTCGACAAAGCCGAGCCTGCGATACAGCTCGATCGCGGCCTCGTTGGACACCCGCACCTCGAGCGTGTATCCGCGCTCGACGTCGCCGAAGGTCGACTCGAACAGCCGCTCGAGCATGCCGCGGGCGATGCCACGGTTGCGGAATCCCTCGTCCACGGCCACGTTCATCACGTGCCAGGCGTCGACGTAGCGCGCGACGATCAGGTAGCCGAGCATGTCGGCGCCCTGGAACGCCCCCAGGCAGATGCTGCTGGGCTTGGCCAGCTCACCGGCGAACATCGAGCGCGACCAGGGGGTCGGGTACGAGCTGCGCTCGATCCGCTCCACCGCGTCCAGGTCGGAGGGCCGCAGCTGCCGCACCTCGACTGCGGTCATCATGAGTCTGCCCTCGCGGTCAGCACCCGGTCGGCGTCGGGGGCACGAACGTACTGCGGATCGGGCGCGCCCCACTGCTCGCGCAGCGCCGCGTGGTGCCGCGCCCACGGTACGTGCAGCGGTGAGCCGTCCTCGGGCACGTGGGCTGCGGCCAGCTGCTCGCGGTAGCGCATCGCTCCGTCTCCCACCACCACCGCGCCGGCCGCCAGCCGCTCCGCCAACAGCTCGGGCGCGAGCGCGCACAGTGCGATTCCCGCGCCGGCGCAGAACACCTCGCCGCGGCGGGCATCGATGCACGCCACATCGACGCCGTCCGATGCCAGCAGCGCGTCCAGCGTGCCGACGCCGTGCACCGGCACTCCGAGCGCGAAGCCGAGCGCCCGCGCAGACGCAAGGCCGATGCGAAGGCCGGTGAACGTGCCCGGCCCGGTGCCGGCGATCACAGCATCGAGCTCGTCCGGCCGCCGCCGCGCCGACCCAAACAGGCCGTGTATGTCCGCCAGCAGCCGCTGGGCGGCGGTCGAGCGGCCGCGCGACATCGACTCGGCCAGCACCTCGCCATCCTCGGTGAGGCAGGCCGTCGCCACGTCGGTGGCCGTATCAAGCGAGAGCAGCAGCAAGCGCGTCCAGCAGTGTGTGATCGTCGCAGGAAAGCGTGATCAGCCTAGCATCGTCGGGCCGTAACTCGATCGCGACGATCACACGCGGTTCGGGCAGCAGGCCGGCGCCCGCGTCCGGCCACTCGACGAAGGCGATCGCGTCGTCGAAGTACGGCTCCAGATCGGCCCACTCCTCGACCGTCAAGCCCTGCGAGCGGTACAGGTCGAGGTGGGCGATCGCGCCGGCCGGCGAGGCGTAGCTATTGCCGACGGTGTAGGTCGGGCTGGTGACCGGCGAGGCCACGCCCAGAGCGGCGCAGGCGGCGCGCACGAACGCCGTCTTGCCGGCGCCGAGGTCGCCGCGCAGCCAGACCACGTCCCCGAGCCGCAGCTGCCGCCCGAGGGCGGCGGCCAGCGCCTCGGTACAGGCGAGGTCAGAACAGTCCCAGCTGCGCTGGTTCGGGCTCTGGCTGGGCGCCGGCAAGGGCTGCCACCGGTTGCGGATCGTGATGCTCGCGGTCGTCCACCACGCCCCCGGCGAGCAGGTCGGGCAGCTGCGCGAAGTCGGCCCGCAGCGTGTCCAGCATGGACGGCGTGTAGAGCGCGGCGGCGGGGTGATAGATCGGGTAGAGCTGTACCTCCACCTCGCCCAGCCGGCAGGTCTGCGCACGCCCGCGAACGCGGGTGATGCCCTGCGGGCTTCCGGACAGCAGCTTGGTGGCGAAGTTGCCCAGGGTGCAGACGACGCGAGGCCGGATCAGCTCCACCTGCCGCAGCAGGTAGCCCTGGCAGGACTCGATCTCGTCCGGCTGCGGATCGCGGTTTCCGGGTGGCCGGCACTTGAGCACGTTCGCGATGTAGACGGTCTCTCGGCTGAGGCCTATGTCAGCCAGCAGGCCCTCGAGCAGGCCTCCGGCCTGGCCGACGAACGGCACGCCCTGGCGATCCTCGTGGAAGCCGGGCGCCTCGCCCACGAACATCAGGTCGGCGTCGGGATCGCCGCTTCCCACCACCACCTGGGTGCGGGTGGCGGCCAGGGCGCAGCGCTCGCATGAGCGCCACTCACCGGCCAGGCGCTCGAGCTCGGCGCTTCGGGATTGGGCGTCCTGCATCGACCGGCATTCTCGCATGCGCGGCGGACGCCCACATCCCGTGGCCTATCCGGGCAGCCAGCCCTCGCGGTAGCGGGTCGGCCCGCGACCGCGAAATCGCGCGTACGCCTGGGCCGGGTCGGTCGTCTCCCGCTCCACGCCGGCGCCGTGACGGAGCGCGGCCGTATCCACCGTGTACGCGCCCCAGTCCTCACCGGTCGAGCGGTCGCGGGCGCCGACCGCGAGCACCAGGCAGGGCGCGTCACCGGCGCC
>JAWVEC010000208.1:0-7302 GCA_033856975.1 Gaiellales bacterium | reverse complement strand
CGATCGTCTCGTACTCGATCAGGATCTTCGACAGCCGCTGCATGTCGTCCATGTGCTCGCTCAGCACCTTGCGGGCGCGCTCGTGCGCGTCCTCGACGATGCGGCGGATCTCGTCGTCGATCTCGCGCGCGATCTCCTCGGAGTAGTCCGCCTCGTGGCCGAAGTCACGGCCCAGGAAGGGCTGGCTCGAGTCACGGCCGAACGTGCGCGGGCCGAGCTTCTCGGACATGCCCCAGCGCATGACCATCCGCTTGGCGGTGTCGGTGGTCTTGTTGAGGTCGTCCTCGGCGCCGGTCGTGACCTCGCCGAACACGAGCTCTTCGGCGGTGCGGCCGCCCAGGTTCTTGGCCAGGGTGTCCATCAGCTCGACCCGGGAGCGCATGAACTTGTCCTCGGTCGGCAGCGAGATCACGTAGCCGAGCGCCATGCCGCGGCCCACGATCGAGATCTTGTGGACGGGATCGTTGTGTTCGAGGTAGTGGCCGACCAGCGCGTGGCCCATCTCGTGCACGGCGGTGATCTCGCGCTCCTTCGGCGACAGCAGCCGCGTCTTCTTCTCGGGGCCTGCGATCACGCGCATGATCCCCTCTTCCAGCTCCAGCATCTCGATCTGCCGCTTGCCCTTGCGGGCGGCCAGCAGCGCGGCCTCGTTGACGAGGTTCGAGAGATCGGCGCCGGTGAAGCCCGGCGTCTGACCGGCAAGCGCCTCCAGGTCGACGGCCGTGCTGACCGGCTTGCCGCGCGTGTGCACCTCGAGGATCCGCTTGCGGCCGATGCGATCGGGGCGGTCGACGACCACCTGGCGGTCGAACCGGCCAGGACGCAGCAGCGCCGGGTCGAGGATGTCGGGCCGGTTGGTGGCGGCGATCAGGATGATGTTGTCCTTCATCTCGAAGCCGTCCATCTCGACCAGCAGCTGGTTCAGCGTCTGCTCGCGCTCGTCGTGGCCGCCGCCCATGCCGGCGCCGCGATGGCGGCCGACGGCGTCGATCTCGTCCATGAAGATGATGCAGGGCGAGTTCTGCTTGGCCTGCTCGAACAGATCGCGCACGCGGCTGGCGCCGACGCCGACGAACATCTCGACGAAGTCGGATCCCGAGATCGAGAAGAAGGGCACCCCGGCCTCTCCCGCGACCGCCCTTGCCAGCAGCGTCTTGCCGGTACCAGGAGGGCCGAACAGCAGCACGCCCTTGGGGATGCGTGCGCCCAGCGCCTGGAACTTCTTGGGGTTCTCGAGGAACTCCTTGATCTCGTGCAGCTCCTCCACCGCCTCGTCCACGCCGGCCACGTCCTTGAACGTGATCTTGGGCGAGTCGACCGAGAGCCGCTTTGCCCGGCTCTTGCCGAAGCTCATCACCTTGCTGCCGCCGCCCTGCATCTGGTTCATCAGGAAGATCCAGAGGCCGAAGAACAGCACGAAGGGCAGGATCGTGACGAAGATGCTCCACCAGGGCGAGCCGCCGGTGGTGGTGCCGTCGACCAGCGCGCTCGGGTCGGACGTGTTGAGGATCGCGGTGGCCTCATCCAGCAGCGTCTGGCTGGGGATCCCGATCGTGATCGTGTGGCTCTTGTCGGCCTCGATCGAGTACTTGATGGAGTTGGCGCCGGCGACGTCGGTCTTGAAGTAGGTGACCCTGCCGTCCTTGGCGTACTGCACGAACTCCGACCAGGTGTGGGCGGGCTTGCTTCCAGAACTGCCCTTCAGCATCTGCTGGGCGAAGAACGCCAGCACGATAACGACGACAATCGGAAACGCTGCACTCTTGAAAAATCTGCTCACTGGGATGCTTCGCCTACCTGCCTACGGGAGTGCTGAACGATACCACGGGGTGTTTGCGGGGCAGTGACGCGGGCCTCCGGTACGGCCACTGCTCGCACTACGCGCTGGGCCTTTGGTCGGTTCGCGCCATGCCGGGTTCTATCGGCAGGCCGGGCGCCGTTCTTGACCCGTCACAGCAGGTCGTCCGGCAGCCGGCTTTCGTCCAGCGCCGCAACGTAGGGCAGGCTGCGATAGCGCTCGCCGTAGTCCAGTCCGTAGCCGATCGCGAACCGGTTTGGGATCTCGAAGCCGACGTAGCGGCAGGTGATGTCGGCCTTGCGCCGCTCCGGCTTGGTCAGCAGCGCACACACCTCGAGCGAGGCCGGCCGCCGGGCCTGCAGGTTGCGCATCAGGTACGAGAGCGTCAGACCCGAGTCGACGATGTCCTCGACGATCAGCACGTGGCGGCCCTCGATGTTGGCGTCGAGGTCCTTCAGGATCCTGACCACCCCCGACGAATCGGTGCCGCTGCCGTAGCTGGAGACGGCCATGAAGTCGATCTCACAGGGCACCGTGATCCGCCGCACCAGGTCGGCCATGAAGAAGACGGCGCCCTTCAGCACACCCACCAGCAGCGGCTCGCGGCCGGCGTAGTCGCGGGACAGCTCGTCGCCCAGCTCGGCGATCCGCAGCTGCAGCGCGCCTTCCTCCACCAGCACCTCGGCGATCAGCCGGTCCGGGTCGATCGCGGTCAGGTCGGCGCTCATGTCTGGACAGGATACCGCGATGGGCGCGCGAAGCTGAGGCTGCTGCGATCACGCACCGCCTCGAGATCGGCCGCCAGCGAGAGCCGCTCATGCCCGCCGCGTCGCTCGGCCAGCTGTTCGAGCCGGCCGGTGAGCTGCCGGGGCAGCCGCAGCGGCCGTCCCGCGGCTCGCTCTGCGGCCTCGCGCAGCACCACCACCCGCAGCGCCCGTGGCAGCTGCTCCAGGCGGTCGAGGTCGAGCGGATCGGAGACGTGGTCGCCGGCCAGCTCGCTGACCAGCTGATCGAGCTCGTCCAGCAGCTCGGCGCTGCGGGCCAGGTTCAGCTCGGCGCCGGGATGGACGCGAGCCAGCGCCGGCATCACCTCGTGGCGGATCAGGTTGCGGCGATGCCGGCGGTCGTGGTTGGAGGCGTCCTCGCGCGGCTCGATGCCGCGCTCGGCGCACCAGGCCCGCGTCTCCGCCCCGGTGACGCACAGCAGCGGCCGAGCGAGGTCGTCGGCCCGCGGGCGCATGGCGCGGATGGCGCGCGGCCCGGAGGACGAGGCCATGCGATAGACCACCGTCTCGGCCTGATCGCTGAGCGTGTGCCCGGTCGCGATCGGCCGGCCGCCGGCGCGGTCGCGCGCGGCGGCATAGCGGGCCTCGCGGGCGCGGGCCTCCACGTTGCCGCCGCCGGCCACGTCCACCACCGCCACGCCGGCGCCCAGCTGCGAGCAGTAGCTGGCGTCCGCGAGTCCCTCGGCGCCGCGCAGCCCGTGCTCGACGTGCAGCGCCTCGACCGGGTGGCCGAGCTCGCGCAGCACGCCCCACAGGCACATCGAGTCGGCTCCGCCGGAGACCAGCGCCAGCACCGGCTGGCCGGGCTCGAGCACCTGCTGCTCGGCGATGAACGCGCCGACGCGGTTGCTAAGGAGAGCTGGCGGCGGGCTCATCGGGGCGGACGAAGCGGCGGACGTAGGTGGTGCCGAGCTCGATGTAGCGCGCGTGCGCGGTCTCGGCCGCCTCGTCATCGCCGGCCGACGTGGCCCGCTCGACCTCGGCCTGGAGCGCGGCCAGCTTGTCCTCGAGCCGCAGCCGCAGCACGTCCTCCTTGCGCAGCTCCGACTCGCGGCCGATCAGCGTCAGCGCACGCGGCCGCCAGACCTCGCGTAGCTCGTCCAGGGCCGGTGCCTGCTCCAGCCGCTGCCATCCCAGCTCGGCCGTCGCGCGCAGCCGCCCGCGGTCGAGCCGGGCGACGGTGGTGGCGGTTGATCCGGCGCCGGGAGCGAGCCGGCCACCGCACGCGCAGGCGTCCAGCAGCTCGGCCAGCTGGGGCTCGATGCCGCCGCTGCCGAGCCGGAACCCGGCCTCACCATGGACGGCCAGGCGCAGCAGCCCGAGCTCGACCGAGAGCGGCGCCAGATCGGCATCGGCGCCACACGCTTCGCAGTGCCAGTGATCGGGAGTTGCCACCGCCGTAGGCTAGATGATGCGACCCAGCAACGATTTCGCAACGCCGCCCTCCACAACTATTGGAGTCAAACACTCCCCGCGCAGGATTGGCGGTTCTGTGACCGGATCGTTGCAGGTCGCCCGCATGGTTGAGGGAAACGTCTCCACCGGCCAATTATTGGAGTCAAACACTCAGCAGGCGGGCGTGGCGGAATTGTTGCGCGGGCGTGACGTGGAACCGTTCTCAGAACCAGCCGTCGAGGGCGAGGCGGAAGCTGAACGGCGCCTCGAGCATCGGCATGTGGCCGCAGCCCGGTAGCACGTGGCCCTGACCGGCCAGCGCATCGATCAGTCCCGGCGCGTTGGCGGCGTGCGAGTCGCGGTCGCCCCAGATCACGAGCGAGGGGCAGCTGAGCTGGCCGGCGACCTCGGCCAGCCTCAGCCCCTCCAGCGCGGCGAGCGCGGGGGCGATTGCCGGCGCGGCCGTGGCGGCGCCCCGGATCATCTCGGCGCCCATGGCGGGATCGACGGCTTCCGGTCGCATCATGCCGACGAATCCGCCGAACACCAGCCACCGGCCGAGGGAGCTCGACGCGGCCGGCGTGGCCGCGACCCGGGCCGCGCGCGCCACCACCGGCGCGGCCGGCAGCAGCCACCGCGACCAGCTCAGGTCGAGCGGCACCACGCCCACCGGCGACACGGCCACCAGCGAGCGCACCTCGCGGCGCAGCGCCCAGTGCACCACCAGCGGCGCTCCGAACGAGTGGCCGAGCAGCGCCGGCCGTTCGACGCCCAACCGTTCCACCGCCTTCGCCAAGCGATCGGCTGCCTCGGCGAACCCGAATCGGTGCAACGGATCCGACCGGCCGTGGCCGGGCAGATCCGGCACCAGCACACGGCGGCCCGCCCGTGCCAGCGATCCGGCCAGCGGCAGCAGGTACGCCGGTGAACCCAGCAGGCCGTGTAGCAGCACCACAGGCGGGCCTGCACCAACCTCGTACAGGTTGACTCGGCCGCCGTCGACCGTCACTGTACGTTCGTGCACGAGCAGGAAGCTACCAGCTACCGGCGCGAGAGCCTCGAGACCTGGCAGGCTGCCGCACCCGCCTGGGAACGCGAACGGCCGCTGCTGTGGAAGGCCGCGCGCGGAGTCAGCGAGTGGATGGTCGCGCGCAGCGATCCGCAGCCGGGCGAGCGCGTGCTCGAGCTGGCCTGCGGCTCCGGCGACACCGGCTTCCTGGCCGCAGCCAGGATCGGTCCCAGCGGCCGCCTGCTCGCGACCGACCAGGCACCGGAGATGGTCGCCGGCGCGCGGCGGCGGGCGGCCGAGCTGGGGCTGACCAACGCCGAGTGCCGAACGCTCGACGCCGAGCAGATGGATCTGCCCGACAGCTCGTTCGACATCGTGCTGTGCCGCTGGGGATACATGCTGATGCTCGACCCGCTGGCGGCGCTGCGCGAGACGCGGCGCGTGCTCGACCGGGACGGCCGGCTGGCGTTGGCGGTATGGACCGATCCCAGCCGAAACCCGTGGACGAGCGTGATCGCCGGCGCGCTGGTGGAGCGGGAGCTGCTGCCCAAGCCGGATCCCACCGGGCCGGGCATGTTCCGGCTGGGCGAGCCGGCCGTGCTGGAGGCACTGGTACGCGACGCCGGGTTCGACTCGGTCGAGCTGGAGGAGCTCGAAGTACGCTGGCGATTCGCATCGTTCGACGATCTGTGGCGGGTGTTCACCTCGCTCTCGAGCATGACCGCGGCCGCGCTCGGCCGGCTCGACAGCGGCGATGCGGACGAGCTGCGAGCCGAGGCCGAGCGCCGCTGCCAGCCGTATCGCGACGGCGACGGCTTCGACCTGCCAGGCGTCTCGCTGGGCGCGATCGCCCGCTCAGTCGTCTAGGCGGCCAGCGTCGTCGCACCGCCCGCCTGCTTGGCCCGATAAGCGGCCGTGTCCGCCGACCGGTAGAGCTCTTGCGGCGCCATGCTCGTCACGGTGACGGCGACCCCACCCGAGAACGTGACCGCGCCGTCGCCGGCCGCCGCCTGCGCCCGTCGCGCCACCTCGAGCGCTGCCTGGGCGTCGGCGCCCGGCAGGATCACGGCGAACTCGTCGCCGCCCAGCCGGCAGGCGACGTCTCCCTCCCTCACGGAACGGCGAAGGGCACTGGCCGCCAGCCGCAGCGCCGCGTCGCCGGCGAGGTGCCCACCCGCGTCGTTGATCCGCTTCAGCCCATCCACGTCGAGCACCAGCAGGGCGAGCGGCTGACCGTTGCGGCCGGCCCGGCCGCACGCCTCCAGCAGGCGGTCGTCGAACGATCGCCGGTTGTGGAGGCCGGTCAGCTGGTCGCGCATGGCCAGCTCTCGCGCCTGCTCGTACAGCATGGCGTTGTGCACGGCCGTCGCGACCACGTCACACACGGCCTGGCAGAACTCGATGTCCTGCGGGCTGAACGAGCGGTCGTTGACATCCGCGATCTCCATCAGCCCGATCGACTCTCCCCGCACCACCAGCGCCAGCATCAGCAGCGAGCCGAAGCCCAGCTTGCGCAGCATCTCCCGCTCGCGAGGGTCGTCACGCGGGTTCGAGAGCCGCACCTGGCGCGGCCGCTGCGACTCCAGCACCTCCACCGTGGCCGGAAACTGCGACAGCAGGTACCCCTCGACGCCCTCCTCGACCAGCGAGTTGGTTCCATGCGAGTGGTGCACGAGCGTCACGATCACCCCCCGCTCGCGATCCCAGCGGGACACGGCGGTGCCGGTGGCGCCGGTCAGCCGCGCCACCCGGTCGAGCAACCCCAGCAGCACATCGCGCAGATCGAGCGTCGACGAGAGTGCCCGTGAGAGCTCGAGCAGTGCCTGCAGGCGGTTGGGGGAGGGAGCCATACTTCCCAAATCGACGCTCCTGGCCGCGGATTTACGTATCGATGGTCAGGCGCTCCGCGCGAGCAGCGTGCGCGCGCCGCCGGCCGTCTTCGCGCGATACGCCGCGATGTCAGCCATCCGGTAGAGCTCATAGGGCGTGGCCAGCGTGTCTCCCGACATCGCAACGCCCCCCGAGAAGCTGAACTGGCCCTTGCCGAGCTCGTGCAGCCGCTGCTGGGCGCGATCGGCGACCAGCTCGGCGGCCTCCGCCGTGGCGCCGGGCAGGATCACGGCGAACTCGTCTCCTCCCAGCCGGCAGGGCACGTCGCCCAGGCGAGATGAGACGCGCAGCGCCTCGGCGGCTGCGCGCAGCGCCTCGTCGCCGGCCTGATGGCCGCCCAGATCGTTGATCCGCTTGAGTCCGTCCAGATCGATCACCAGCAGCGCCAGCGCCTCACCGCTGCGCTGGCTGCGGGCGACCGCACC
>JAWVEC010000207.1:0-3471 GCA_033856975.1 Gaiellales bacterium | reverse complement strand
CCTACGTCGCGCGCGGCGTCTCGCTTGCGCCGATCGTCGCCGATCACGCGCACGGGGCGCGGCTGGTCGACGTCGACGGCAAGGAGTACATCGACTTCGCCGGCGGCATCGGCGTGCTCAACCTCGGCCACACGCCGGATGCGGTGGTGGCTGCGATCAAGGAGCAGGCCGATGCACTGCTTCACTCCTGCTTCCCGGTGGCGGCCTACGAGCCCTACCTCCAGGTCGCGAAGCTGCTGTGCGAGAACTCGCCCGGCACGCACGCGAAGAAGGCGGTGCTGGTCAACTCGGGCGCCGAGGCGGTCGAGAACGCCGTCAAGATCGCCCGCTACGCCACCGGCCGCGACGCCGTGATCACGTTCGACCGTGGCTTCCACGGCCGCACCTTGCTGGCCATGACGCTGACCTCGAAGCTGGTCTACAAGAAGGGCATGGGCCCGTTCGCGCCCGAGGTCTACCGCGCGCCGGCTCCCTATCCCTACCGCGGCGTCAGCACCAAGGACGCGCTGGACGGGATCGCGTTCATGTTCAAGGCGCACGTCGATCCGCAGGCCGTGGCCTGCATGATCCTTGAGCCGGTGCAGGGAGAGGGCGGCTTCACCGTCATGCCGCCCGAGTTCAACCAGGGCCTGAAGGCGCTGTGCGAGCAGCACGGAATCGTCTACATCTCCGACGAGGTGCAGTCGGGCATGGGCCGCACCGGCAAGCTGTGGGCGATCGAGCACTCCGGCGTGGTGCCCGACCTGATGACGGTCGGCAAGTCGCTGGCCGCCGGCATGCCGCTGGCGGGCGTGGTGGGACGGGCCGATCTGATCGACTCCGTGCACCTCGGCGGGCTCGGCTCGACCTACGGCGGCAACCCGGTGGCCTGCGCGGCCGCCGTCGAGAGCATCCGGGCGATCGCGAGCGACGAGTTCCTGGCCCACGCCACCGCCTTCGGCGAGCGAGTCATGCAGCGGCTGACGGCGATGGCCGAGCGGCATGCGGTGATCGGCGAGGTGCGCGGGATCGGGCCGATGGCGGCGATCGAGCTGGTCAAGGATCCCGAGTCGCGCGAGCCCGCCGCCGAGGTCGCGACGGCCACCGTGTCGGGGGCGCTCGACCGCGGGCTGCTGCTGCTCAAGACCGGCATCTATGACAACGTATTGCGGATACTGGTGCCGCTCACCGCCACCGAGGAGGATCTCACGCTGGGTCTTGACCGCCTCGAGGAGTCGCTTGCCGCAGCCGTCTGAGTCAGCGACGGGGCCGGTTGCGGTCCGCCTGAAGGGACTGCGAAGGAGCTACGGCGACGTGGACGCCGTGGCCGGGATCGACCTCGATGTGCTGGACGGCGAGTTCTTCACCCTGCTCGGCCCGTCCGGCTCGGGCAAGACGACGACGCTGCGGATGATCGCCGGCTTCGATCTGCCCACGGCCGGCGAGGTGCTGCTGGATGGCCGCGACGTCTCGAAGCTGCCGCCGTACGAGCGCGACGTCAACACCGTGTTCCAGGACTACGCCCTGTTCCCGCACATGAGCGTGGCGGACAACGTCGGCTACGGGCTGATGGTGAGGCGTGTCAAGCGGGCCGAGCGGCGAGAGCGGGCGTCCGAGGCGCTGGCGATGGTACGGCTCGAGGGCTTCGGGAACCGGCGGCCGTCACAGCTGTCGGGCGGCCAGCGCCAGCGGGTCGCGCTGGCGCGGGCGCTCGTCAACCGCCCCAAGCTGCTGCTGCTGGACGAGCCGCTGGGCGCGCTCGACCTGAAGCTGCGCGAGGAGATGCAGATCGAGCTGAAGACGATCCAGCGGGAGATCGGCATCACGTTCATCTTCGTCACCCACGACCAGGACGAGGCGCTGACGATGAGCGACCGGATCGCGGTCTTCAACGCCGGCAGGATCATCCAGGTCGGGACGCCGGCCGACGTCTACGAGCGCCCGGCTACCGCCTTCGTTGCGGGATTCGTCGGCACTTCGAACCTGCTGGACGGCGAGGCGGCGCGGGCCGTGACAGGTTCTGACGAGCGCTTCACGGTACGGCCCGAGAAGATCCGCATGGAGCAGCCCGGCACATCCGTGTCGAGCGATGAGTACGGCGTCGAGGGCAGCGTGCGCGACGTCGTCTACCTGGGCGTCACCACCCGCTACATCGTCACCCTCGATCAGGGTGCCGAGCTGGTGGTGGTGCAGCAGAACCTGGCCACCTCGTCGATGGACGTGCTGCAGGCGAAGGGCAGGCGTGTGCTGCTGGTCTGGAACCGGCAGCACAACCGCGCGGTGGCAGGAGAGGAAGAGCCGTCAAGGGAATCCAATCAGGAGGTCACAGCATGAGAGTACGTCTGGCTCTGGCGGCCGTCACGGTGTCGGCGATGGCCGTCGCCTCGGGCTGCGGAAGCAGCTCGTCAAACGGCTCGAACTCGGGCAGCAACGGCTCGTCCGGGCCAACGTTGCCGACCTCGATCGGGCCCGCCGAGAAGGCGCTGAAGCTGATCGCGTGGCAGGGATACACCGAACCCAACGTCGTCAAGCCGTTCGAGACGCAGACCGGCTGCAAGGTGACCGTCAAGTACGGCCAGACCTCGGATGAGATGTTCCAGCTGATGCAGTCAGGCGGCTACGACGGCGTCTCGGCCTCGGGCGATGCCAGCAACCGGCTGATCGCGGCCGGCCTGGTGGCGCCGATCAACCCCGACCTGATCACCGACTTCAAGGACATCAGCCCTCAGCTTCAGAGCCCGCCTCACAACACCATCAACGGCGTCCACTACGGCGTCTCGTACGAGTGGGGAGCAAACGTGCTGATGTACAACACCAGCGTCGTCACCACGCCGCCCGACAGCTGGGCCGTGATCTTCGACGGCACCAGTTACAGCGGCAAGGTCGACGCGTACGACAGCCCGATCTACATCGCGGATGCCGCCCAGTACCTGAAGACGGCACAGCCGGATCTCAACATCACCGATCCCTATGAGCTGACCCAGGACCAGTTCGACGCCGCCGTCAATCTGCTGAAGACCCAGCACAAGCAGATCGGCAACTACTGGTCGAGCTACACGTCCCAGATCTCGGACTTCACGCAGGGCAGCATCGTGATCGGCCCCACCTGGCCCTACCAGTACAACGCGCTCAAGGCCGACAAGCAGCCGGTTGCCGTGGTGCTGCCCAAGGAGGGCGCAACCGGATGGGCCGACACTTGGATGATGTCGTCCAAGGCGGCCGATCCCAACTGCATGATGAAGTGGATGGACTACGCGACCACGCCGGTCGTGCAGGGCAAGACCGCCTACACGTTCGGATCCGCCCCGGCCAACCCGAAGGCGTGCACGTACCTCGACCACCTGCAGGCCAACTACTGCGCCGACTACCACGTCACCGACCAGAGCTACTTCGACAACATCGCGTTCTGGAAGACGCCGCTGCAGGACTGTGGCGACAGTCGTGGCAACACCTGCGTCGACTACTCGCAGTGGGCGATCAAGTGGACTGAGA
>JAWVEC010000206.1:0-5878 GCA_033856975.1 Gaiellales bacterium | reverse complement strand
ACCACGGCATGAAGCCGATCCACCACGTCTTCCACGTCAACCGCTGGCTCGAGCAGCGCGGCCACCTGCGTTTCCGGCGCCGCTCCGCCCAGCGCGTGCGCGGGCTGGCCAGGCTCGACTCGCACATGGCGCTGCGGTATCGCTGGTATCCCGGCCTCTACGACCGGCTGGTGCCGTTCGGCGCCGCGCCCGCAACCGCCAACCGCACGATGCGCGACCTCGACCGCTGGCACACCGATGCGTATGCGTACGGCACCGGCGGCCCGATCTACCTCGGCGAGGCCACCGGGCGCCGTGGGGACGCCGCGTTTCGCGACCGGCTGATCGACGAGCTCCGCCGGGAGCCGAGCCCGGTCGACGGACAGCCCGCCTTCACCGTGCTGGCGGGGGACGACGTCCACCACGGACGTTTCTCGGACAAGGCCCCCGACATCCTCATCACCGCGAACGACCCCCGCATCATGGTCGACTCGTCGCGGCGCGCGTGGCCGAGTGCGTGGGTCCGTCACGAGCACCTCGACCCGTCGCAGAACTACGGCTACTCCGGCCACCACGGTCCCATCGGCATCATCGCCGCGGCCGGGCCGAGCGTCGCGCACGAGCGCATCGAGGGAGCCGGCATCGTCGATCTGGCACCGACGATGCTGGCGCTGCTGGGCGTCGAGGCCGAGACGGAGCTGGACGGCCGCCCGCTGGCAGCGTTCTCCCCCGCGCTCGATCCGGTCGGGACGACCGCAAGCGCCGGTGCGGTCGCCGACCAGACCGTCTACTCGAGCGACGAGGAGCGGGCGATCTCGGAGCGGCTCGAGGCGCTCGGCTACGAGTAGCGTGGCCCCGCGCCTGCGTTCACTGGCGGGGCAGTCGCTGACATACGGGCTGGGGGGATTCGCGGGCCGCATCGTCGGCTTCTTCCTGGTGCCGATCTACGTCGCCTACGCGGGCCGCAACGCCTTCGGCGAGGTCGAGCTGGTGACGAGCGCGATCACCGCGGCGGCGATCGTGCTCCGGCTCGGGATCACGGCCTCGATGTCGCGCTTCACGCTGGGCGACCCGGATCGCGACGACTGGTCGCCCGTGATTCAGACGGTGTTCGCCTTCGTGATGGTCGGCTCGACGCTCGCGTTTGGGATCGGACTGGCGCTGCTCGACCCGCTGTCCTCGCTGCTGGGAGTCAGCCGCGCGGTCGGGCTGATCGGGCTGATCGGGCTGTGGGTGACGATGAACTACGACGTGGTCGCGCGCATCTATCGCATCGAGCGCCGCGCGCGCAGCTTCGTCCTGTTCACGCTCTTGAACGTCGCGGTCACGGTCGTGCTGACGCTGGTGCTGGTCGTCGGCTTCCACCAGCGGGCGTTCGGTCTGATGCTCGGGAACTTCGGCGGCAGCGTGCTGGTGTACGGCTGCCTGCTGGTGGCACGTCGCAAGACGATCGGGTTTCGGCGATTCGACACCGGCATCCTGCGGCAGGTGCTCCACTACTCGTTGCCGCTGATGCCGGCCGGCCTGGCTCTGTGGGGCCTCAACTTCGCCGACCGCGCTCAGATCCAGGGCCTCGCCTCGACCGCCGATCTTGGATCCTACGCCGTCGCATCCAAGGTCGCTCTGGGCGTTCTGCTCGCGGTGGGTGCGTTCCAGACCGCCTGGCCACCGTTCGCCCACTCGATCCGCGGCGAGCAGACGGCCAAGGAGACGTTCCGGCAGGTCTTCACCTACTGGGCGGTGGTGATGGGATGGGCGGTGGCCGCACTGACGATGATCTCCGCCCCATACATCCGCCTCGTCTTCCCCGGGAACGTGGGCGACGCGATCCCCGTGGTGCCGCTGCTGATGGCGGGCGCGGTGCTGTACGGCGGGTTCATGGTGGTGAACATCGGCGTCACCTTCAGCAAGAAGACACGCATGACCCCCGTCATCTCCGCCGTCGCGGCCGCGGTCAACATCGGCCTCAACTTCTTCTTCATCCCGACTTGGGGCATCGTTGGCGCCGGCCTGACCACGGTGATCGGCTACGCGGTGCTGCTCTGGCTGGGCTGGCTGAACGCGCAGCGCAGCTACCCCGTCCCCTACGACTGGAACCGCGTGTTCCGCATCCTGGCGGTCACCTCGGGCTACGTCGCTCTGTCGCTGTGGGTGGTGCCGGAGGCCACCGTCGTCGGCGTCGCGTTGCGGCTGCTGCTGGCGGCGTCGTTCCCGCTGGCGCTGCTGGCCGTGGGAGCCCTGTCGGCCGGCGATCGCGATCGCATCCGCGCCCTCGTTGCCATGCGCGGTCGCGGCCGGCCCGATCCGGGACTCGAGGACGCGACGCTCGAGGAGGGGACAGCCCCCTGAGGCTGCTCCTGGTTCGTGCCGTGGGCCGCCCCGCCGGGCCTGCCCGGCTGTTCCGCCGTCAGCCGCTGACGCCGCACAGCCGGCGGTAGAGGGCCAGGCATTTCTGGGTCTCGACCGCGGCGTTGGCGCGTTCCACCACCACCGACCGGTTCCTTTCGCCGTGCGACGACCGCAGCTGCGGATCGTTCAGCAGACGCACGATCGCGTTCGCGGTCGCACCCGGGTCGCGGACGGGCACGATCTCCGCTCCCTCGCCCTGATCGACCAGCTCCCGGATGCCCGTGACATCGGACAGCACCACGGGCAGGCGCGACGCCATCGCCTCCAGCAGCGATGCCGGGCCGCCATCCGATGAGGGCACCGACACCGAGAGCGTGCCGGCAGCGTACGCGCGCGGCAGCTCGGGCTCGGCAAAGCGCCGGAAGCGAGCGTGCTCGAGCACTCCCAGATCGCCCATCTGCGCCTTCAGCTGGTCGGTCATCGGGCCGTGACCCATGAACAGAAACGCCGCGTCCGGCACTAGGCTCAGCACCTCCGGCATGGCCTCGACGATGACGTCAAGGTTGTAGATCGGTTTGTGCCCCCGGCTGGAGATCACGATCTGACGGCCCCCCAGCCCGAGCTCGCGCGCGAGCGTGCCGTCGTCGTGGCCCGTGAACCGGTCGGTGTCCACCCCCCAGCCGATCGGGTGCACCCGATCGGGCGCCGCACCCAGCTCGACGACGCGCTCGGCCAGCGACGTCGTGTGGGCGGTGACGGCGTCCGCCTCGGCGAGTATGCGAGAGATCTGGCGGTGGCGCCGGGGGGAGCGCTGGGGCAGCACGTAAACATCCGACCCCCACGCGCTCTGCACCACGGGCCGGTCGCCGCTGACGCGTGCCCACTCGCCGTAGGGCCACAGGAAGAGTCCCTGGACGAGGTCGGGATCGAACTCGTTCAGAAGCGACTGCAGCCGCCGGCGCCGCCACAGCCAACGCACGCCGATGCCGCCCGGAAGGCCGTGACCGAACACGTCGAACACCTCGACGCCGGGGATCAGGTCGGGAAACAGCGTGTAGACCTGCACGGCGTGTCCGTGCTCGACCAGCCGGCTCGCCCATCGCTTGGTGTGGAGGCTGCGCGCGCCGCCCATGATCGCTATGCGGAGCGGCTCGGGCACGCCGCAGATCCTAGATGATCGATTCCTCATCCAACGCGGGCACGTGGCGGTTGCTCCGATCCGGCTCCGTCCGGCGCCTGGGACGGCTATCGTCGTCGCGTGCGACCTGCTCAGATTCCGGCCGTCGCGGCCGCCCGCTCGCTGCGGATCGTCAACCGGGCGCTCGATCGCTACGAGACGCGCGGCGGCGACCCCGGCCCGCTGCCGCACCCGCCGATCCTGATCATCGGCGCGCCCCGGTCAGGCAGCACGCTGCTCTACCAGGCGATGGTGCAGCGGTTCGATCTGGCCTACATCTCGAACCGGCACTGCCGGCTGAACGGCGCTCCCTCGCTGGTCGAGCGGCGCCTCGCCGTCGCCGCCCACCGGCCGACGTATGAGTCCGATCACGGCTTCGAGCGCGGGCCGACCGCTCCCAGCGAGTGCGGTGCGTACTGGTACCGCTTCTTCCCGCGCTCTCCTCATCACGTCACGCTGGCGGCCGCCGATCCGGCCGCGCTCGCCCGGCTGCGCCGGTCGGTGGCGCGCTTCACCGAGGCCGCCGGCCGGCCGGTGATGTTCAAGAACCTCTACTGCTCGCTGCGGCTGGAGCCGATCGCCCACGCGCTGCCGGAAGCGCTGTTCGTGGTCATGCACCGCGACCTGCTCGAGAACGCCCGATCGCTGCTGGCGGGCCGCAAGCGCCGCTCCGGCGACTACGCCGCCTGGTGGTCGGCCGAGCCACCCGGGATCGAGCGGATCCGGACGCTGCCTCCGGCCGGCCAGGCGGTCGCGCAGGTGCGGGCCATCGAACGCCTGATCGGCGAGGACCGGGCCGCGATCGGCGAGCAGCGCTTTTTCGACGTCGAGTACGCGCGGCTCTGCGATCAGCCGCGGGCTGCGCTGGCGGACGTGGCGGCGTTCGCGTCCGGTGCGGGGATCACGCTCAAGCCGCGGGGCGAGATCCCGGAGCGGTTCGAGCGCCCGCCCGGGGTCCCGCTGACACCCGAGCTGGAGCAGGCACTGGTGCGAGATGTCGCAGCACGCTGAGTACGACCGCCTGGTCGAGGCGTCGCCCCAGGGCAGCCTGTTCAGCTCGTCGTGGTGGCTCGACGCCGTGGCACCCGGCGGCTGGAGCCCGAACGGCCTCGTCGAGGACGGCGAGATGGTCGCGGCCTGGCCGACGGTCGTTCGGCGTGGGCGGTTCGGCGTCGAGCACGGCGGGGCGCCGCTGACGCCGTGGCTGGGCCCGCTGTTCGGCCCCGATCTGCGCCGCTCATCCGAGGACGAGGTGACCGGGCGGCTGCTGGCGGGGATCGGCCGCTACGCGCAGCTGGCGGCCCGCTGCAGTCCCGCCTACGACTACTGGACGCCGCTCTACTGGCGAGGCTTCACGCAGACGACCCGCTACACCTGGCGGATCGACGACCTGTCCGACCTCGAGGCCAGCTTCGCCCGGCTGCGCAACAAGGTGCGGGGGGCCGTGCGCCGCGGCGAGCGCGAGGGCCTCAGCGTCCAGCCCGGCACGCTGGACGACCTGCTCGCCATCCACAGCGACACGCTGGAGCGGCAGAACCGAAGCGGCGACCGGGCGGGACGCCAGGCGCTGCGCCGGCTCGATCCGGCGGCCGCCGAGCGCGACGCTCGCAGCATCCTGGTGGCCCGAGACGGGGAGGGCCGCGCGGCGGCGGCCGGCTACTTCGTATTCGACCATCGCAGCACCTACTACCTGCTGGGGGGGATCAGCGCCACCGCCGCCTCTCCCTACGCCGTCCCGCTGCTGCTGTGGACGGCGATCCAGCAGGCGGCGGCACGCAACACCATGTTCGACTTCGAGGGGTCGATGCTGCGGCCGATCGAGCTGCTGGTGCGCGGCTTCGGCGGCGAGCCGGTGCCGTACTCGGTGGTGCGACACACGCCGTCGCTGCCGTTGCGCGGCGCGATCGCGCTCAAGCGGTCGGCGGGGCGGCTGGGATCGCGTTGATCGAGCTGCGCTCGAGCCCGCGGGTGCTGTGGGCGTTCGAGACGCTCCGCTCGGCCTGTGCGCCGGGGCCGGTCACGCTGGAGTCGGTCTATCCGTCGTCCGGCATGCCCGCGTCCGAGGCGGCGTGGAGCTACTTCGACCGCGCCGAGACACGGCCGCCGCGGCTTGCGGAGGACGGCCTGCTCGATTTCGGCGACGGCATCCTGGATGTGATCGCAAGCGCGTTCTGGCATCTGTCCAGATGGGAGGAGCGCTCCGGCGCACGCGACCGGCACGGCCGGTTCGTGGCGTCCGCCGCCCTCGCCGACCCCGAGTCGCCGGCCGTCGATGCGCTGCTCGAGCGGTTCAGGGCCGCCACCGGCCTCACCCGCCGGCCCGGCTTCACCGTCGTCTTGACGCATGACGTCGACACGCCGCTTCGCTGGACG
>JAWVEC010000205.1:0-2800 GCA_033856975.1 Gaiellales bacterium | reverse complement strand
TCACCGGGCGGCGGCTTCAAGGCCGACCTGACGATCATGCGGCTGGACGACGAGGTGTTCCGGGTGGTCACCGGCGGCGCCCACGGCCCGGCCGACCGCAAGTGGTTCGCCGACCACCTGCCCGACGATGGCAGCGCCCAGATCGCCGACATCACCTCGGCCTGGACGACGCTCGGCCTGTGGGGGCCGCGCGCCCGTGACATCCTGTCGGCGGTGACTCGCGACGACGTCTCGCACCAGGGCTTCCCGTTCGGCAGGTGCCGCACCATCGAGATCGACACCCTGCGGGTGCTGGCCTCGCGCATCTCCTACGTCGGCGACCTGGGCTGGGAGCTGTACGTGCCGATCGAGGAGGGCGCGAAGCTCTGGGACATGATCTGGGAGGCCGGCCGCGTGCACGGGGTCGTGCCCGCGGGAATCGGCGTCTACGGCACCACCGGACGGCTCGAGAAGTGCTACCGCGCGTACGGCTTCGAGCTGGAGAGCGAGTACAACGTGTGCGAGGCGGGCATGGCGTGGGGTCCCAAGGTGAAGGACGAGGACTTCGTCGGCAAGGAGGCTCACCTGCGACACCGCGACGAGGAACCGGCGACGGTGATGTGCACGCTGACGGTGGACGACCACACCTCGGCGTCGGGCGTGAAGCGCTACATGCTCGGCGGCGAGCCGATCCAGACCCGCGACGGCAAGCCGCTGACCGACAGCAAGGGGCGTCGCTCCTACGTGACCAGCGCCGGCGCCGGCCCGTCGGTGGGCAAGCACCTGCTGATGTCCTACCTCCCGCCCGAGCGAGCCAACGTGGGAGAGCAGTTGGCTGTCGAGTACCTCAACGAGCGCTATCCGGTCACGGTGGCAGTCGCAGGATCGACCCCGATCTTCGACCCGGAGAACGAGCGGATCCGGTCGTGAACATCCTGGTCTGCGCAAAGCGCGTACCCATGACCGGCGGCACGATCGTGCTCACCCCCGACGAGCAGGCGATCGAGACGCGGCACCTGGGATTCACGATCAGCCCGCACGAGGAGTGCGGCGTCGAGGAGGCCGTACGGCTGATCGAGGCGCAGGGCGGCGAGTCGGCCGTGCTGACGCTGGGCCCGGCCGAGGCCGAGGAGCAGCTGCGAGACGCGATGGCGCTCGGCATCGATCGTGCGATCCTGCTTCAGACCGACGAGGAGTTCGACGGCCAGGCCACGGCCGCCGCGATCGTCGAGTCGATCCAGGCAGAGCGGGAGGCCGGGGTCGAGTACGACCTGATCTTCTTCGGCAACGAGTCTGCCGACTCGGGCAACTTCCAGGTCGGCATCCGCGTCGCGCATGCGCTGGGCTGGCCCTGCGTGACCGGCGTCAAGGGCGTGGCGATCGGCGACGGCCGGGCGCGGCTGGAGCAGGAGACGGCGGCTGGTCGCGACGTCTACGACGTTCAGCTGCCGGCGGTCGTCACCGTCAAGGAGGGCCTCAACCTGCCGCGCTACCCGTCGGTGCCGGGCCGGCTGCGAGCAAAGCGAAAGCCGCTCGAGACGCGGACGCCGGCACGCCGCGACGCGGGAGTCGAGAAGCTGCGGCTGAAGCTGCCGCCCGGCCAGAGCAAGCGGGCCGAGATCCTCGGCCACGGCCCCGAGGCGGCGCCCGCGGTGGTCGAGGTGCTGCGACGGGCGGGGCTGGTCGCATGACCCTGGTCTACGTCGAGCACCATGAGGGGCAGCCCGACGACGTCTCGCTGCAGGCGGTCGCGCTGGCGCGTGGCATCGCCGGCACGGGCCCGCTGGAGGCGCTGCTGGCCGGACCCGGCGCCGCCGAGGCGTCTGTGGCACTGGGCGCTCACGGCGTCGGCCGCGTGCATATCGCCGAGCATGATGCGCTCAACAGCCACGCCCCGGCCGCCCTTGGCCGCTGCATCGCCGAGCTGATCGAGCGGCTGTCGCCGGCCGCCGTTGTCGCCGCGGGCAGCGAGCACGGCAACGAGGTGCTGGCGCATGCCGCGGCCATCACCGAGCTGCCGCTGGCCGCCAACTGCATCGCGGCCGAGGCGGGCGATCCGCTGACCGTGACGCGCGTGCGCTGGGGCGGCAGCCTGCTGGAGGAGGCACGCGTGCACGGGCGGGTGAAGCTGCTGACCGTGGCGCCGCACACCGTCGCGGCGTCCGAGACGGGCGCCGGGCCGGCGCAGGTGGAACAGTTCACGCCGGCGCTGAGCGACGCCGATCTGGCCGTGCGCGTGGTCGAGCAAGTGGTTCCGGAGTCGGGCGGTGGCATCTCGCTGGCGGATGCGAAGTTCGTGGTCAGCTGCGGTCGCGGCGCCGGATCGCCCGAGGGCTTCGCGCCGGCCGAGGAGCTGGCCGCGCTCGTGGGCGGCGCCGTCGGATGCTCCCGCGCCGTCACCATCGCGGGCTGGCGCTCGCACACCGACCAGGTCGGCCAGACCGGCACCAAGATCGCGCCGGAGGTCTACCTCGCATGCGGCATCAGCGGCGCCACCCAGCACATGGCCGGGTGCAGGGGCGCCAAGCGGATCATCGCCGTCAACATCGATCCCGAGGCACCGATCATCGACCACGCGGACTACGCGGTGATCGGCGACCTGCACGACGTGATCCCCGCCATCACGGCGGAGCTCCGCAAGGCGGGCGCGGGATAGAGCCGCTGGCCCTGATCGCGCTGCTTGCGGCACTGGCCGTGGGCGGAGGCATCTTCGCCCGCCGCGCCCTGCTGCTGGTTCGGATCATGCGGCTGGGCCAGCCCGCGCCGCGGTTCGACGAGCTGCCACAGCGGGTGCGCCAGGAGGCGGTGGTCGCACTCGGCC
>JAWVEC010000204.1:0-5140 GCA_033856975.1 Gaiellales bacterium | reverse complement strand
CCCAGTACGGCGACGAGAATGCTGATGCCGATCACCAGGCCGACCTGGACTGACACGTTGACGAGGGCGCTACCGGTCGCGCTTTGCTCGGGGAGCAGTTCGGTGGTCCCGGAGGACGTGACAGTTGGCATCGCCAGCGCGAACCCGATGTTCACCAGCAGCCAGCCTGGGAGGAAGTCCGCGACGTAGCCGGGCGAATCGCCGATCGATGACAACAACAGCACGGCTCCGACGCCGGTGAGTACGCACCCGAACGCCGCGATCACGCCAACCGCGAGTCGCTTCGCCGCTGCCTCCGAGAGGACCGCGAACAGCGGCACGCAACACGGTCCGGGGGCGATCGCCAGCCCGGTCTTGACGGGGCTGTAGTGCCAGTGTCCCTGGAGCCAGAGAATGGAGGAGAGCAGGAGGATCCCGTAGGACGCGAAGTAGAGCAGCGCCGACGCGCTCGCCGAAGACAGCGCCCGGCTTCGCAACAGGTTGAGATCGAGCACTGGCTCGGGGTGATTCCCCGAGCGCCACAGGAACGCCAAGAGCGCGACTGCGGCGACGACGAAGGAAGCCACGGTTGCCGTGCTTGACCAGCCCCAATCAGGTGCTTCCACCAACCCGAGCGCGAGTGACCCGATTGAAAGCATCAGCAACACGCCGCCGAGTAGATCAGGCAGTCGCGCATCAGCAGCCCGCACGACGTCGGGTACGAACCTGATCGCGGTGGCGATCGTGATCACGCCCACCGGGATGTTCAGCAGGAAGATCCAGCGCCAGGACACCTCGACGAGCAGGCCGCCCACGACGGGACCGGACGCAGCAGCGAGCGCTGCGCTCGCCGTCCAGATCTTGACGTGGAGGTCGCGCTTGTCCTCGGGTGCGGCGACCATCAGCAGCCCGAGGCTCGTCGGTGTGAGCGCAGCCGCGCCGGCCGCTTGGAGAACGCGAAACCCGACGAGCACCCACAGTGTGCCGCTGGCTGCCGCGCCGACGCTGGCGGCCGTGAACACACCCAGGCCGAGCAGGAACATGCGCTTGCGGCCGAACAGGTCGCCGAGACGACCGGCGGGGATCATCAGCGCCGCGATCACGATCGCGTAGGCACTCAGCACCCAGCTCAGGTTCGACAGCGAGGTCTCGCCGAAGCCGGCACCGATCTTGGGCAACGCGACATTGACGATGAAGACGTCGAGCGCTCCGATGAACTGCGCGGTGCACAGCACCGCCAAGACGACCGTTGGATGCGAGGCAGACTCTGGCGCCTGGCTCTTGGTCGACGGGGAGTTCATCGATCAGTTGGCGGAGTGGCCGCCATCGACGTTCAGGATGCGGCCGGTGATGAAGGACACGTCATCCGATGCGATGAAGACGATCGCGCCGGCGAGCTCCCCCGAGAAGCCGAGGCGACCCATCGGAACGCCCGATAACGATGTTCGCGGCCGCGGGCCCAAAGCCGCCTCCCGACGAAATTCCGCGCCGCCGGTACCTGGTACCCATTTCGGTAGCTTCGGCGCTGGGCGCCGGACAGCGCATCACATGGACAAGCGATCTTTTCCGAGCAACGCGAGGCCGAAGTCGCAACCCATGCGGCCTCTCGCATGCGTATTGCCTGCCGTCCACGGTGTCGCCGCACAGGGAGGCGGCTCGCCCGGGAGAACCCTGCCGGCTGGAGCGTGAGCCGTCGCCGGGGGCGCAATCAGCCGGTCCGGCTTGGGGCCTGCTCGCCACCTAAAGGGCCGTCGCGACGAGGGTAGTCCGATCGTATGTGCGTTATCAGTCGCCGTCGAGCCGGGCGGACACGGCTTAGCTCGTTGCCCCCATGCGCGAACGGCCTAACAGATCGATCACGGTCCGGTGTTCACCGCTCCCAGATCCGGCACCGACCCCGTCTCCGCGGTGGGACTGGGCGGAAGACATCCTGGCCACCCGGGGACGAATGCGGCGTTGTCCTTGATGGACGCTTCGGAGGCTTTCGCAGAGCCGCGCCGACCGATGACCAATTGGGCGACTAGCCCGGCCGCCGCGAAGACCAAAGTCACGACGCAGTAACCGACTACTGTCGAGAGCAGGCCGGCGCGCGGTATGAGCTGCCCGGCGATGATCACTGGTACGCCGAACGCGAGGTACGCGACCGTGAACAGCGCCGCGAACAGACCGGCACGTTGATCGGGCTCGGCAAGTGGACTGAGCGTTCTCAACGAGCCCGAGTACGAGGCGCCAAAGCCGACGCCACCGATCACGCCACCGACCACCACCAGCGACATCCTCGTCGTACTGACGCCGATGGTCACGAGTACGGCTCCCACGATCACCGCTGCCGCGCCGAGTCGGGCGGTCCCGCGAGGCGAGATGCGGCCGACGAGCAGACCGACGACTGCGGCCGACCCCGGCTCGACGCATACCGTCGCTCCGATCGTCAGTCCGTTGTCGATGTGGAAGAGCTCGCCGACGATCGTCGGCATCAGGCCCATGAAGAGCCCCACGAACATCCACGCTCCAATCTGTACGGGAACTGCCGCGGCAAATTCCCGAGCGGCCGGTCGCGGGATCGAGAGTTCAGGCCGCAATGCGCGTCGGGCGCCCGGCCGACGGGGGACCGTCTCGCCGGAGAGGATCGCGACGCCGATTCCGAGCAGCGTGACGATCGCCAGGACCGCGAACACGATCCTGGCTGGCGATCCGCTGAACTGAACCGCAGCGCCCGCCATGAGCGCCCCGAGCCCGAGTCCGCCCGCAGGCGCGACGCTGCCGATGACAGCTCCAAGCTCTTTGCGGCCTGGCGGTGCCAACTCGACGAGCGCTGCCGTGAACGCGCTAAAGGCAGCCCCAGTCGCGACGCCCTGCACGGCGCGCGCGGCGACGAGCCAGCCGACACTCGATGCGAAGAAGAACATCACCATCGCCAGCAACTGCACGGCGAGGGCTCCGATCAGGACGGGCCGGCGTCCGATGTAATCCGACACGGAGCCAACGACGAGCAACGCAAGAAGCAGACCGAACGCGTAGATCGCAAACGCGATAGTGAGCATCCCCGCGTCAAAGCCCCACCTGTGCTCGTAGAACACAAGCAGCGGCGTCGGTGCCCCCGCGGCGAGAGTGACGCCCGCGAACGCCAGACCAGTTCCCGCGAACGCCACCGCCGGAGGTAGGGAGTAGCGACGTTGGGCCATGGCGCTGCAGGTTCATGCAGACAGCGAAATGCGACATCGCACGAACGAGCCGTTTGTAGGGCCAGACGCCCCCCCGTTAGATCGCGCCCGACCGTGTCATGACGCGGCCAGCGGTCCACGACATGGATGGCACTCTCCAATCTGCTCGCCGAAGCCGGGCATCCCCCGCAGTCCCTGCGGACGCACGCCGGAGCCGTGGCCGGCGACGTCAACGCCAGATCGAGCGTCAGACCTTCGCGGATGACTTGCGGTTCGGCAGGTCGATCGCGCGGCCGAGTGCGACGAGTCCGGCTCCCTTGATCGCCTCTGAAAGCGTGGGATGCGGCGTCATGCCGTCTGCCACCATCTCGACAGTCGCCTCGAGGTCGATCGCGACGACGCCGGCCTCGATCATGTCCGTTACGTGTGGGCCGACCATCACGAGGCCGAGCAACTCGCCGCGACGCGTCTCGTGGATCGACTTCACCCAGCCTGTCTTCTCGTTTTGCATTGCGGCACGGGCGTTCGCGGCCCAGGGGAAAACTCCGGTCGCGACTTCATCGCCGTACTGCTTGCGAGCCCCCGCCTCCGTCAAGCCGACGCTCGCGATCTCTGGATCGGTGTAGATCGGACGCGGGACAGCGCGACCGTCGACAGCGGTCTGGCGACCGGATGCGTTCTCTGCCGCGACCTCGCCCTCTCGAAACGCTGTGTGCGCGAGTTGCCAGTAACCGGCGCAGTCGCCGACCGCGTAGATATGCGGGACGCTGGTCCGTCGCTGCTCGTCCGCGACGATGCCGCTTCGTCTATCGAACTCAATGCCTGCCTGCTCGAGACCGATCGCCTCGACGACCGGCGCGCGCCCTACGGCGACGAGCACCAGGTCCGCCCGGACCGACTCCCCCTCACCAAAGTGGATGATGAGATCCGCGCCGGACTCCTCGACGCGGCTGCACTGGGTGCCGAGGTGCAGCCCGATGCCGCGCCTTCTGAACTGCCGCTCAAGCTCCTTCGACGCGTCGGCGTCCTCCTGCGCAATCAGCGACGGCAGCATCTCGATGATGGTTACCTCGCTTCCGAAGCGCTGGAAGATCGACGCGAACTCGCACCCGATCACCCCGCCGCCGATGATCACCAGGCGCTTCGGGACCTGCGTCCGAGCGAGCAGGCCCTCCGAGTCAACACATCGATCGGACTCGAGGCCATCGATCGGGGGCCGCATAGGAAACGAGCCCGTCGCAACGATCGCCGACTTGAAGCTCACGTCCTCCTGGTCGGGGACCGAGATCGTGTGTGAATCCCTGAAGGTTCCCGTGCCCTTCATCCATTGCACACCGTTGAACTCGAATAGATACGCCACGCCGCGTGTCATCTTCTTCACGACAGCCGCCTTCCACTCATTCGCCCTCTCGAAGTCGAGCTCGCAGCCGCCCACGCTGACGCCGAGCTTCTCGAAGGTGTCCGTCGCCTCTCTCAGGGCCAACGCCGTTTGCACCCAAGCCTTCGTCGGGATGCAGCCGATGCGGACGCAGGTCCCGCCGAGCCCGGGCTCGCGCTCGATACACGCGACACTTAGACCGAGCTGGGCGGCGCGGATCGCGGCTGTATAGCCTCCGGGGCCGCCGCCGAGTACAGCCAGGTCGACCTCCATCTCAGATCAACTTGGCCGTCAGGACGATCTCAGGGATCCCGGCGAGGGCGCGCGATACCGGGCACGCCGCCTTCGCGTCCTCCGCGTAACGCTGGAACTCATCGGGGTCCACCCCCAGCACCCGTCCCTCCGTCTCGAGGTCGATGCGTGCCAGTGTCGGCGCGCTGTCGATGTTGCGCAGATGGACGCGAGCACGCGTCCTCAGCAACTCCGGGACGTGCTGAGCGTTGCTCAGGACGCTTGAGAGAGCCATCGTGAAGCAGCCGGCGTGCGCGGCTGCAATAAGTTGCTCGGGATTCGTCCCGGCTCCCTCGCCGAAACGCGAGTCGTACGAGTAGGGGCCTTCAAA
>JAWVEC010000203.1:0-4063 GCA_033856975.1 Gaiellales bacterium | reverse complement strand
GTGCCGGTCAACGACAGTGACTTGACGTCGATGAATGTGCCCGTATTCGTAACCGCCACCGCTGTAAACAGGTTCGTTCCATCCGGGCGCACGATCCAGACCTTGGCCTGGGTCATGGACACCGCTGACAGCTTCATGCTCACCCGCTGGCCGGCACTGCCGGCGAAGGTCAGAGCTCCGTTCTGCCCAGGTGTCGAAGTCGTGACGGTCACGACCGGCCCGCCGGGCGTGATCGAGCCAGACACGTCCGGCGGCACGTCGTACAACGACAGCGTCATGCTGCCTGTGTAGGTGCTCTGAGGATCGACCAGGATCGTGTAGGTGCCACTCACCGGTAGTGCGGTCGCATCGATGAAGCCGCCCCCGGTGAGGATCAGCTTCGGCGCGACGAGTGCGGTTCCGTCCGGCTTCTTGATCGAGACGTAGCTCTGCGTGATCGTGACGCCCGACATCTTCAAGCTGATCCGGCTGCCGGCGGTGCCGGTGAAGGCGACCGTCGCGTTCTCGCCGGAGACGGTGGTCGCGACGGTTACCGCTGCTCCGCCCGGGGTGATCGTGTAGGTCGACGCTCCGGCCGATTGGCCGACCAACAGCATCAGCGCGACGAAGGCCGCCGGTAAGGCAGCCCACGTTGCAAGCGAACGAGCGCGCGGAGCCGTCACCGCACAAGGGTACTGCCGCCCGGTAGTCTTGAACACCGTCCAAACGGGCGGTTTTCTCTCACCCGGGTGAATCATGTTACGCCGGGTGACGGGTCGCGGCCGGATCGACACAAGCGTACACTCGTCACATGAGAGACTCGAGAGCATGGGGGTTGCGTGGCGCGTACGGAGCGCAGAGGACGCCCGCCGGAGTGCCCGGGATCCAGGCGCTGGTGATCCGATCGCCGCGCGTGCGGGTGATCCTCTTGACCCTTGCGCTGTGCTCCACTCTGACGCTGACGGCGGCGTTCAACCCACGCGTGCACTTCGCCTACCGGCAGGCCGGCGTGCACATCTTGATAGAGACCACGGCCGGCTTGGTCGCCACGCTCGCGGCCTTCCTGGTGGCTGGCCGCTTCGTCCAGAGCCGCCGGCTGCACGATCTGCTGCTGGCCTGTTCATTGTCCGTGCTGGCCGCCGCCAACGTGCTGCTGGGCGCGGTCCCGGCCGCTGCCCTGCCGACACCCCCCTCGTCAACGTGGATCTGGGCGGAGATCGCCGGCCAACTGGTGGGGGCGGCACTGTTCGGCCTGGCAGCGTTCTCTCCGGATATACGGATCACCCAGCCTCGTAGGTTGGCCATGTGGTCGGGCGCAGCGCTGGCGGTGTTGATGGCGAGCGGCCTTGCCGTTGCCAGCAGGGCGTCGCTTCCCGCGCTTGCCAGCGCGTCATCGATCAGCGCGCCCGCGCAGGTTCACGATACGGCGCTGTCCATCATCCAGTTCGCAACCATGCTGGCGTTCGGGTTCGCCTCGATCGGGTTGGTGCGCCGCAGTGAGCGGTCGCACGACGCCATGCTGGGATGGTTCGCGGCGGGGGCGGTGGCGGCGACCTTCGCACGTCTCAATTTCTTTCTCTATCCCGCGCTCGACGTTCGCTGGGTGTACATCGCTGACTTGATGCGGCTGCTGTCGTACATTCTGATCGTCGCCGGGGCTGGGTATGAGATCTTCGGCTACTGGCGAAACCGGGCCGAGGCCGCCGTGCTCGAGGAGCGCCGCCGGATCGCGCGCGACCTGCACGACGGCGTCGCCCAGGAGCTGGCGTACATCAGCCGCTTGGCGCGCATGCCAGGAGACCGGCCGGCGCAGCTGCCCAACATCCAGGCTTCGGCCGGACGGGCGCTGGACGAGTCGCGGCGCGCCATCGCGGCGCTGACCCGCCCCCTCGACGAGCCGCTGCAGCTCGTGCTGGCACAGGCGGCCGAGGAGGTCGTGGCTCGCAGCGGAGGAGTGGCGCTGCTCGAACTCGACATCGCCGAGGAGATCGAGCTCGACCGCGACCAGCGCGACGCGGTCGTGCGTGTGACGTGCGAGGCCGTCTCAAATGCGATCCGGCACGGCGCCGCACGGACGATCCAGGTGGCGCTGCACGATCGCGGCCATGCCGTACTCGTGATCGTCGACGACGGAGAGGGGTTCGACCAGGCCGCCACGACACGTGATGCCCCGTATGGCTTTGGGATCGTGGGCATGCGCGAGCGGATAGAGGCGCTGGGGGGCAGCTTCCTGATCACCTCCCGGCCCGGCGACGGCACCCGCATCGAGGTGACGCTGAGATGACTGAGCTGAACCGGGTGCTGATCGCCGACGATCACGCGCCGACACGCGCCCAGGTGCGAGAGCTGCTCGATGCCGAAGAGGACTTCGCGGTCTGCGCCGAGGCATCCGACGCTCCGGGAGCGGTGGTTGCGGCGGTACGCGAGGTTCCTGACCTCTGCCTGCTCGACATCCGCATGCCCGGCAGCGGCATCGCCGCGGCCTGGGAGATAACGTCCCGGCTGCCGCACTCGCGGGTGGTGATGCTGACCGTCTCGCGGGACGACGGCGATCTGTTCGCCGCCCTCCGCGCCGGTGCCAGCGGCTACCTGCTGAAGGACGTCGACCCCGGCCGGCTGGCGGAGGAGTTGCGCGCGGTACTCGCCGGCGACGCCGCGATCCCGCGCGGCCTGGTGACGCGGCTCGTTTCCGAGTTCCGCGATCGGTCGCCGCGCAGGCGGCGGATCATCGCCGGTCCCGACGCGCCGGCTCTGACCAGCCGCGAGTGGGAGATCCTCGATCTCCTGAGGCAGGGGGCGAGCACGGCCGAGATCGCAGAGCGGCTGACGATCTCGCGCGCAACCGTTCGCAGCCATGTGGCCGGCATCCTCCGCAAGCTGCGCGTGCCCGACCGCGACAGCGCGGTGCGCCTGATCGACGGCGGAGCCGACGTCAAAGCATCCCGGTGGATCGTCTAACCGGCGCGCACGAGCTGGTGGTACTTCGCCGCCGCGGCTGACCGGTTCGGCGTCTGCAGCTTGGCGAGAATGCTCGAAACGTGCGTGCGGACGGTCTCGACCGAGATGAACAGCTCGTCCCCAACGGCGCGGTTCGTCTTGCCCTCGGCGACTCGGGTCAGGATCTCCCACTCGCGTGGCGTGAGCCGGCTGTCACTCGGTATCAGCCGGTTCAAGTCGCCAACGCTGGAGCGGTCGCGATACGCCTCGACCAGACGGGCGGTCATCATCCGCGAGAGCGGCGCCTCGCCGCGCAGTGCGGCACGGATGCCTTCGGCCCACTCCACGGCGGGAAGGTCCTTGGTCAGGTAGCCGACCGCGCCCGCGATCAGCGCCGCAAACGGCCGCTCGTGGTTGGCTTCGATGCCGGTGCCGATCACCGTCACACCTCGGTTGACCGCGGCTTGGATGATCTGCTCCATGTCGACCAGCGCGACGTCGACGAGCGCCATGTCGATATCGGTGGTCTCGAGCGCCCGATGCGCGTCAGCGGAGTTTGCGGCGGTGCCGGCGATCTCGATGTCGAACTGCTGCAGGGCGACGCCGATCCCCAGCCGCGCTATCTCGCTTACGTCACAGATCAGCACGCGCGGGCGGGCGGTGAGAACCAAGCCCGGCCTGGCAGGTGCCTCGACGATCATGGTAGAACTGCTCATCCTCATCCCCGGTCATTTCGGAGCCCGCCGCGTCTCGCACACAACGGAAACCACCGTCGCACGATGCTAGAGCGAATCGCCCTAAAGACCAATACGGCAAGCGCATGATCATGCCCTACCGCAGCTGGGCTAGAGACCGAACGGTCTAGTCGTGCAGGGATTCGCCGGCCGCGTCTATCGCGTCCAGCACCGCATCCAAACCGTCCCGGCGCGCCATCGCCTGAACGTCCGCGATGTTGGAGACCGCCACGCCTCCGTCGGCTCCCAGCCGCACCCACGCGCCGGCCAGCTCGCTGACACCCGGCGGAACCTCCGTGCAGATGACCAGCGCGCCACGCCGGCGTCTCAGCACCACGTCGATCTGGGACGGCTCGGCCACGGTCACCTGATCACCCGGACTTCTGGCTGCAAGCACGCCCGCGAGGGCCTCG
>JAWVEC010000202.1:0-4367 GCA_033856975.1 Gaiellales bacterium | reverse complement strand
GAGCGCGAGTGATCGGACCTGGAACCGTTTGATGTGACTACCTCCTCCTGGCTCGAGACAGTATCGGCATCGCGTGTCCCGGCCTGAACCGCGGCCGTCTTTGAGCCCGTGAGGTATAGTCCTGCGCCGGTGAGCGCGGTTCCCGACATCAACGGCTCGCTCGAGGCCGCGCTAGCGCAGCTTCGAGGCGGTGGCATGATCGTGGTGTGTGACGATCCCGACCGCGAGAACGAGGGCGACCTCTGCATGGCCGCCCAATTTGCGACCGCCGACAAGATCGCTTTCATGGCTCGCGAGGCGCGCGGACTGATCTGCCTCTCGCTGCCGCCGGAGCGCTGCGACGAGCTCGACCTGCCGCTGATGGTGCCGTCCAACAACGGCTGTGAGGCGACCGGATTCACGATCTCGATCGAGGCCCGCACCGGCGTCACAACCGGCATCTCGGCCGCGGACAGGGCGCGCACGATCCGGGTGGCGGTCGATCCCGAGAGCCGCTCAGCCGACCTCGTCCGGCCGGGACACGTCTTCCCGTTGCGGGCACGGCCCAACGGCGTGCTCGAGCGCCGTGGTCAGACCGAGGCCTCGGTCGACCTGACCAAGCTGGCCGGGTTGACTCCCGGCGGCGTGCTGTGCGAGGTGATGAACGCCGACGGCACGATGGCCAGCGGCGTCCAGCTGCAGGCGTTCTGCAATCGCCACGACCTGCCGATGGTCACGGTCGAGGAGATCGCCGCTCACCTGAACGCGGTTGCACCCGCGATCAGCGCCGTCTAAACGGGTGCAGGTGCACCCCGCGCGATCAGCGCCTTGGCCGCGTTCACGTCGTCGCTTCGGTTGACGCCCAGACAGCCCGTCAGCCGCCCCTCCGGGTTGCTGTAGTAGGCCACGAAATCGTCGTCGTCCATCGATCCGCGCACGTCGACGGCATCGTCCGGACCGGCCGGGCCGACGTACTCCATCCACGTCCAGTCAGCCAGGTCGGAGAAGAAGTACGGCACCACGTCGTAGGCGCCCTGCTCGACACCGGCCCAGGCGTGGCCGACGTAGGAGCCCTGGTTGAGCGCGACATCCCAGTGCTCGATCCGTATCCGGCGGCCGTGGATGACGCTGTCGTACTCGGCGATGTCGCCCACCGCCCACACGCCTTCGGCCGCCAGTAGCGACTGGTCGGTCAAAACGCCGCTGTTGGTGGGGATGCCCGCGTCCTTGGCCAGGGCGATGTTGGGCGTGACGCCGATGCCGGCCAGCACCAGGTCGAACTGCTCACCGTCAGGGAGCTGCGAGGTGCCGGTCAGCACGCGCACGCCGTGCTGCTCGAGCTGTTTCTGGAAGTAGCCGCCCACCCGCGGTCCGAACAGTCGCTCCCAGACCACGTCCTCGGGGACGGCCATGGTCACGTCCAGGCCCTTCATACGGGCGCTGGCGGCTGCCTCGACGCCGATGAAGCCGCCGCCGATCACCCCCAGCCGGCCGCTGCCTTTGGCCAGCAGCTCGCCCACCTTGCGCGAGTCATCGATGGTGCGGATGGTGGTGGCGCCGGGCAGGGTGCGCGGCGTGGAGCCGGTGGCCAGAGCGAGGCGGCCGTACCCGATCCGCTCTCCGCCCTCGAGCTCGATCGCGTGCGCGGCCGGGTCGATGCTCGCGACGGTGGTATCCAGGCGCAGCTCGACCTTCATCTCCTGCCACTCGGCCCGGGTGTGCATGGCGACCTCTTCATCCGGCTTCTCGCCACGCAGGAACTCCTTGGTCAGAGGTGGCCGGTGGTAGGGCGTATGCGGCTCCTTGCCGAGGATCACGATCGACCCTTCACCGCCCGCCGCACGGAACTCCTGGGCGATCATGCCACCCGCCAGGCCGCCTCCCACGATCACGTTGTCGTAGCGCTCCACCTGCTGCCTCCTCGATCTGTTCTCTATTCCCATCGGAATGTGCGCAGCGAGACCACCGCCAGCACGCCGGTCACCGCCAACAGTACCCCCAGGTCGGGCAGCACATGCACCAGGCCCTGGTTTCGCACGATCGTGTCGCGCAGCCCGTTCGCCATGTAGTACAGCGGCAGCACTCGGGCGATCGATTGCACGACGTCGGGCATGGCCGAGACGGGGATGAACGTCCCCGACAGGAACATCATCGGGTTGGTGATGACGTTTGTGACCGCGTCGGCCGTCTCCGGCTCGGACACCAGCGAGCCGACCGTGAAGCCCATCACCAAAAAGCACAGCGCGCCGGCCAGCGCGATCGGGATCGCAGCCCAGGCGGTGGCCGAGATGTGGATGCCAAAGGCCAGCGCGCCGAAGGCGATCAGCACCACCACCTGCAGCATGGCCAGGGCCAGCGAGGCGGCGATCCGCGAGACGAGGAACTCCCACAGCGGCATCGGTGTCAGCTTCAGCCGCCGCAGCACGCCGCGCGTGCGCCAGGCGACCAGCACGGTCGAGAGACCGATCACGGCCGAGATCATGATCGAGAGCGCGAGGATGCCAGGCAGCAGGAAGTCGATGTAGTCGAGCGCGGACGAGTCGACCGATGTCGCGCTGTAGCCGATCGCGGGGGCGCTGCCGGTGGCCGCGACCGAGATCCGCGACGCGGCTCCCGAGATGATGCCCTTCAGGATGCCGGCCTGGGTGGCCGAGGTGTTCGAGTAGTAGAGCTGGGCGCGTGTGTTCGATCCGCCGCTGCTTCGCAACACCAGCAGGGCTTCGCGGTCGCCGTCTGTGACCTGCTTCTTGGCTCGCGGCACCTCGCTCTGGTCGAGCTTGATCGTCACCCCCTTGGTGGCGCTGAGCGCTCGCACCATGGCGGTCGAGGCTGGTGTGTGGGCGGCGTCGATGACCGTGATCGTGCCGGCGTCGATCGTGCGGCCAAACAGCAGCCCGAGCAGCGTCATCAGGATCATGGGGAACACCAGCGACCAGAACAGCGTGATCTTCCGGCGGAACATCATCCGCAGCTGGGCGACGGTGGTGGCGGCGATGCGGCCCAGGTTCATCCCCGAAACTCCCGGCCGGTCAGCTTCAGGAAGACGTCCTCGAGGCTGGGGCCGCGCACGGACAGTCCCTCGATCTGGGCGCCCCGCTGCCTGGCCTGCTCGAGCGTCTCCAGCACGGCGGTCTGGGCGTCAGGGGCGTATGCCACGCGCTCCTGGCCGTCCTCGGTGTAGGCGATTCGCACATCCGCCCCCAGCGAGGCGATCAGCCCGGCTGGGGTATCGAGCGCGATGATCCGCGATTCGTCCATGATCGCCACCCGGTCGCAGAGCTGCTCCGCCTCCTCCAGGTAGTGGGTGGTCAGCACCACCGTCTTTCCGGCCGTCTGGTTGATGGCGCGGATCACGTCCCACAGGTTGTGCCGGGCCTGCGGGTCGAGTCCGGTGGTGGGCTCGTCCAGGAACACGACGTCCGGGTCGTGGACGAGCGCGATCGCGATCGCCAGCCGCTGCTGCTGGCCGCCGGACATGTCGCCGGCGTAGGAGTCGGCCTTGCTCTCGAGGCCGACCAGCGACAGCGCTCGGGTGGAGCGCTCGGCCCCGTCGGTGAGGTTGTAGAAGCGGGCGAACAGCACCAGCAGCTCGCGGGCGGTGAGCTTGTCGAACAGCGAGGTCGACTGCAGCTGGACGCCGATCCGCGCCTGCACGGAGCGGGGGTCGGGCCAGACCGGCTGGCCGAGCACCTCGACCTCGCCGGCATCCGGGCGCCGCAGCCCCTCGATCATCTCGAGCGTGGTCGTCTTGCCGGCGCCGTTAGGGCCGAGGATGCCGAACGCCTCCCCCTCGCGCACCTCGAACGAGATGCCGTCGACGGCCACGTGCTCGCCGTAGCGCTTCGTCAGCCCGTGAACCCGGATGGCGTCCATGCCGGAGGCGATCATAGTAGGCGTCCTCCGCGCCCCCTCCGGTGCCAGACACTCCCCGCTCAGTTCTTACCACCGCGTTGCACGATTGGCACACTTGCCCCGCATGGTTGAGCCAACTCCCCCCGCCGCCCAATTATTGGAGTCAAACACTCCCCGCCCGGGCGTGACGCTGGTGTGACGGGTTTGTGACGCCCAGGCGGGCAGCGCTTGGGCCCGCGATCGGGCCGGGCGGGGCTCAGGCGGGACGGCGGGGGACGAGCACCTTGCGGCGGAACTCGCAGACGACCTCGCCGCGCTGGTTGGTACCGATCGTCTCCACCGTGACGATGCCGCGGTCGGGCTTGGACTTCGACGCGGCTTTCTCCAGCACGGTCGTCTGGGCGTAGACGGTGTCGCCGTGGAAGGTCGGCTTGGCGTGCTTGAGCGACTCGATCTCGAGGTTGGCGATCGCCTTGCCCGAGACGTCGGGCACGCTCATCCCCAGCACCAGCGAGTAGACCAGGTTGCCGACCACC
>JAWVEC010000201.1:0-7504 GCA_033856975.1 Gaiellales bacterium | reverse complement strand
CCCGCAAGGGCGACCGGATCCGGGCCCAGCTGGAGCTGATGGCCGCGCGCCACCCGCTGATGTACGCGCTGCGCGGACGCGGGCTGCTGCAGGGGATCGAGCTGCGCCACCCGGCCACCGGCGAGCGATTCCCGGCCGCCGCGAGGATCTCGGGCCGCGTCTCCGGCGCCGCGCGTGACCGCGGCCTGATGATCTACAGCTGTCCCACGCCGATCGTCAATCAGCACATGGACGCGGTCATGCTGGCTCCGCCGCTGATCATCTCCGATCCCGAGATCGACGAGATGCTGGGGCTGCTCGAGGCGGCCGTCACGGACGTCGAGAGCACTCTGGAGTAGTTCCGTTTCGCGCCGGGCGGGCTGGTTCCGTCCGGGCCGACGGCTAGCATCGGCGTCTCATGCCGACCGTCGATCTGCCACTCGGGATGTTGCTCGGCGGTCTGCTGATCGTGGCCGGCGTGGGCAAGCTGATCCGGGTCGGACAGTTCCGGGCATCGCTCGACAGCTACCGGCTGGCGGTGATGCGGCCGCTGCTGGCCTGGCTGATTCCGCTCGTCGAACTGGCCATCGGCGCCGCGCTTGTTGCCGGTGTGGACAGCGCGGGCTGGGCGGCGCTCGGCCTGCTCGGCGTCTTCTCGCTGGCGCTCGCCGTCGAGCTCGCGCTGGGAACGGCACCGGCGGCCTGCGGCTGCCTGGTGCCGGGCGGAGAGCTGCCGGCGCAGCTGGCGCTGGTGCGAAACGGTGCGCTGGCGGTTGCCGCGGTGGCGTCGGCGTTGGGGGTTCGCCCCCGGCTGGGCGAGGGCTTCTGGCTGGCCGGCTTCATCGCGCTGTGGCTGCTGGTGGCGGCGCTGGCCGGGCTGGTGTTCGCGCTCTACCGCCAGGTCGGGGTGCTGCACCTGCGGCTGGGGCCGCGGGCGGCCTTCGAGCACGACGGCGAGGGGCTGCCGTTGGGCGACCAGGCGCCGGCCGGGACGGCGGGATCGCTGGTCGTCTTCACCTCGCCCAGCTGTCCGGTGTGTGCTCAGATCACGCCCGGCCTGCGGGCGCTGAGCCGCGACCACGGGCTGCCGGTGGTGCACGCCCAGGAGCAGGATGTGCGCGGCCGCGAGCTGCATCGCGCCTTCGACGTGCCGGGAACGCCGTACGCCGTCTATGTGGCGGGCGATGGAGCGGTGCGCGCCAAGGGCACCGTCAACACCCTCGAGCAGCTCGAGAGCGTGGTTGTCACCGGTCGCGCCCGCGAGCGTGAGCGGGCGGTGTCGCATGCGGCATGACGGCCAGGGCGAGGGACTCTCGGAGCGGATGGCGCGGCGGCTGGCCGCCGGTCACACGCGGCGTGGCTTTCTGGGCCGGGTCGGCGCGGCCGCGGTGGCGGCTGCTTCGGGCCGGCTGGCGGCCGGCGCGGTGGCGCCCGACACGGCCGAGGCCTACTACGGCTTCTGCGGCCACACCTACACCACCCACGCCTGTCCGGGACCGTTCTTTCCGCCCCGCATCGATCGCTACGGCTTTCCGCTGCGGCCCAAGGACGGTCGCCGGGTGGACAACCTCGGCCGCCTGATCGACGCCGAGGGCTTCGCAATCAACGAAGCGGGCGACCGGCTGGTGGGACCGACCGGCGACCCGGTGCCGAAGTCGCCCCGCACGCGGCTGTGCCAGGACTGGATTTTGGAGAGCTACCACCTGCATGCGCGGTTCGACGGCGGCTGGTATCGCTGCTGCGGCGGCACGATCAGGAAGCTGGTCGACTGCTGCGCCTACACTCGCACCCGCATCAACGGCGATGCCGCCCTTACCGGCTACTGCTACAACGGCCGCAAGGTGTTCTGCGTCCTCTACTACCAGACCAACGTCCCGTGTTGACGGCCGCGCTCGCCGTCAGCCCCAACCCCGACGCCGCGCTGGCGGCCTGCGCGCTGATCGCCGGCGTCTCCGGCGCCTGGTCGCCCTGAGGCTTCTCGATGGTGGAGACCATCGTTCCCGTCGTGCACGGGACCCGCAGCTGGCTGATCTCACTGGCGCTGTTTGCCGCTGGCGCCACCGGCAGCGCCGCGCTGCTGGGGCTGCTGCTGGGCGCGGCGCTGCCGGACGGCGGCCGTGGCGTCGTGGCGGCGGTGGCGCTGTTCGCCTTGGTGGAGGCGGCCGGTGAGCTGGGGCTTGTGCAACTGCCGCTGCCGCAGCTGCGGCGCCAGGTGCCGGAGCGCTGGCGTGAGCGCTACCCGCAGCCGCTGGCGGCGCTCCTGTACGGTCTCGGGCTGGGAGTCGGCTTTGCCACCTACCTGCCGGTTGCGACGCTGATCGTGGTTGCGGTCGCGGTCGCTGCCCTGCTCGGCCCGGTCGCCGGTGCGGTCGTGCTGGGCGCGTTCGGGCTCGGCCGCGGGCTGGCGCTGGCGGCCGCCACCGGCCGTGTGCGCTCGATCGAGCAGGCCACCGGCCGCGTCGAGCAGATGGCCAGGATCGGCGGGCGCCGGCGGTTGCGGCGGCTGAACGGTCTGGCGCTGGTGGCACTGTCCGTGCTGCTGGCGCTGGGTGTCGACACGGCGGTGGCGCGGGCCGCCACCCAGCTCGCCCTTGGCCCGGATCCGGTCGCAGACCCGTCCGCCGCGCCCAACGTGCTCGCGTTCGACCGCATCAACCCGGACGGTTCGCTGACCGGAGTGGTGCGGATCGGCGGCGTGTTCACCGACCTGCCCGGCAACAACCCGGACGTGGACGTGGACGGGACGCGGATCGTGGTCGACGTCGGGCCGGCATTCGAGATCATCGACTCCACCACCATGGCCGTGCTGCAGACGCTGCCGCTGGTAGGCACGCAGCCCGCCCTGTCCGGCGACTGGCTGGTGTACCGGCACGTGCAGACGAGCGGTCGCCAGATCGTGCTCTACAACCTCACCACCAGCGTCAGCAAGGTGATCGCGACGACCCCGTTCGCCGCCGATCTGGGGGCACCCGACATCTCCTACCCGCGGATCACCTTTCATCGCACCGGGTCGGCGCGAAGCTCGGTGGTGATGTACCGGATCGACACCGGCACAAGCGTTCTGCTGCGCTCGTCGGTGCGCTACACCTACTCAAATCCCTCCATCGCCGGCACGGTGGTCGTGTACGTGCGGCAGACGCTGTTTGGGATGCAGCTCTACCGGCTCAACCTGGCGACCGGCAGCGAGGCGCAGCTGTCCGCGATCGCGAAGGGTGGGGGACGCTTCATGTGGACGACCGGCATCACGGGATGGACGTTCTTCTTCACCATCTACGACAACAACGGCGGCTCGTGGATCTTCCGCTCGTGATACTCACGGCGTGAGCAGCCCACCCGGAATCGGCCCCGGCCCGACCGCCGCAGAGCTTCGATCGGCGCTTGAGGATGCGGCGCACTGGGTGGCCGAGTACCTCGAGTCGGTCGGGGAGCGGCCGGTGCTGGCGCAGGTCGGGCCGGGGGAGATCGCCGCCCGGCTACCGGCGCGGGCGCCCGACTCGGGACAGCCGCTGCCCGAGATCATGGCTGACATCGACGCCCTGATCATGCCCGGCATCACGCACTGGAACCATCCCGCCTTCTTCGCCTACTTCGGCATCACCGGATCCGGCCCGGGCATCGTCGGCGAACTGATCGCCGCCGCCCTGAACGTGAACGCGATGCTGTGGCGCACGTCGCCCGCCGCCACCGAGCTCGAGCAGCGGACGCTGGAGTGGGTGCTGGACATGCTTGGGCTGCCCGCCGGCTGGTTCGGCCAGATCACCGACACGGCCTCGTCGTCGACGATGTACGCGCTGGCGGCCGCCCGGGAGGCGGCCGGTCTCGACATCCGCCGCCGCGGCATGGCCGGCCGAGACGATCTGCCCCCGCTTCGCGTGTACACGTCGGCCGAGGCCCACAGCTCGATCGAGAAGGCCTGCATCGCGCTCGGCTTTGGCCAGGAGGGACTGGCGAAGGTCGAGACGGATGACGCCTACCGGATGCGAACCGATCTGCTGGCCGAGGCGATCGAGCGCGACCTGGCCGCGGGTGTCCGTCCGGTGGCCGTCGTTGCCACCGTCGGCACCACCTCCACGACCAGCGTCGATCCGGTAGGGGCGGTGGCCGAGATCTGCGCGAAGCACGGCGTGTGGCTGCATGTCGATGCCGCCTACGGAGGTGCTGCCGGGCTGCTCGAGAGCCACCGCGGCCTGCTGGAGGGCTGCGAGCGAGCCGACTCGCTGGTCTTCAACCCCCACAAGTGGCTGTTCACCCCGATCGACTGCAGCCTGCTCTACACGGCGCGCCCTCAGGTGCTGCGCGATGCGTTCTCGGTGGTGCCGTTCTACCTCACCTCGGGCGAGTCGGATGTCGTCAACCTGATGGACTACGGCATCTCGCTGGGCCGCAGGTTCCGCGCGCTCAAGCTGTGGATGGTGATCCGCGCCTACGGCCGCGACGGCCTGGCCGAGCTGGTGGCGGGCCACATCGAGCTCGCGACCCGGCTGGCCGGTCTGATCGAGGCCGAGCCGGGCTGGGAGCTGCTGGCGCCGGTGCCGCTCTCGACCGTCTGTTTTCGCCGGCACCCGGCCGGCGTCGATGACGAGGCCGAGCTGGAGCAGATCAACGCGGCGCTGGTGGAGCGGATCAACGCCGGCGGCGAGGCGTTCGTCTCGCACACCAAGGTGGGTGGCCGCTACGCGATCCGGATCGCGATCGGTAACGCCGCCAGCGGCTGGCCCCACGTCGAGCGGGCCTGGCGTGCGCTGCGGACTTCCGTTAGAGCTTCTTAGACCGGGGGCAGCCCGTCCGGGCCGAGCACGATCGCGACCCCGGTGGTCGATGATGGCACGACGCCGGTCGCGTCGCCGATCTTGACCGGTGGCACGAGGCCCAGCTTCTTGGCGACCGCGAGCGCCTCGGCCTTGAATCCCGCCAGGTAGACGACCTCGGTCTTGGCGATGCCCGACGCGTTGCCGGTCGTGCCCACCTTCCAGCCCGCATCAGAGAGCGTCGTCGCCGCGGCACCCGCGGCGCCCGAGCTGCCGGTGCCGTTCAGCACGTCGACGGTGACCTTCCGCCACGTCACCTTGCCGACGAAGTGACCGTTGCTGTTACCGTCACCGCCGCCGGTGGACGTCGTGCCGCCGGTGCCGGTCGAGGCGGGTGGGGTGACGGTGGTCGTCTTCGGCCCCACGCTCGACAGCGCCCACAGCAAGCCGAGCGCAGCGAGCGCAAGCCCGATCACGGCCGCGATCCGAGACAGCGGCGGGGCGCCCAGCCGCGAGGGGATGCCCTGCGACTCGAGCCGGCGCGTGAACCACTCGTCGAGATGTTCGTCCGCGGGCGGATTTTCGCTCGCCGCTGTGCTCCGTGGTGTCTCGACTCGTGCCATGGTTGGAAAAACGATACCTCTAAGCTGCGCAGGATGCCCCTCAGCCTGATCGATACGTGGGTCGCGGACGGCGACGTCCCGGCCGTCGCCGCCGCCGTCGTCGGGCCCGAGGGCGTCCGTGAGCTGCGGGTGGCGGGCGCGGCGGACGAGCGCTCGCTGTTTGCGCTGGCGTCGCTGACAAAGCCGCTGGTGGCACTCGCGGTGCTGGTGGCGGCGGAGGAGGGCGCGCTCGATCTGGACGCTCCGGTGGGCGAGCATCTCGCCCCCTACCGCGTGCCGAGCAGGAATCGGATCACCGCCCGGCACCTGCTCGCGCACGCATCCGGGCTGCCCGAGTCTGCCAAGGGCGTTGCCCCGCTGGACGTCGAGCCGGTGCGGCCGCCGGCCGAGCGGCGCGTCTACTCGAACGAGGGCTTTCATGTGCTGGGCGCGCTGCTGACCATGGCCACGGGAATCGATTTTCGCCGTTACGTGACCGAGGCGGTGTTCGACGCCGGCGGCCTCGATGCCCACCTGCCGCTGTCCGACCACGAGGCGGCGCGGGCACTCGAGGTGCGCGAACCGGGCCTCTCGGCGCCCGGGCTGCCGCTGTTCAACGCCCCCGAGTGGCGGCGCAGGGGCAACGCCGCCGGCGGAGCGTTCGCGACAGTGACGGCGTACGCCGAGGTCGTCCGCTGGCTGCTGGCCGGCGGCGGTCCGCTCTCGGCCGAGTCGCACGCCGACCTGCGCGCCGTCCAGTTTCCCGGATTGGAGGGCGGCTTGGAGTCGTTCCCAAAGCTTCACTGTCCCGACTGGGGGCTGGGTGTGAACGTGCGCGGCCGGGGCTCGCCGCACTGGTGCGGCGACGCGGTCTCGGCCTCGACGCTGTCTCACTTCGGAGCGTCGGGGACGCTGATGTGGGCCGACATCGAGGCGGGGCGCGGACTCGTCTGCCTGGCCTGCCGCGGCACCTACTCGGGCTGGATGCTCCGGCCGGGCCGCTGGGCCGATCTGACGCGGGCGGTGCTGGAGACGTGAGCCGCTTCGCCGGTTGGGAGCACTGTCCGCGCTGTCAGAGCCCGCTCACGTTCGGCCCCAGGGCGGACGAGCGGCAGGACGTGCTGCACTGCACCCACTGCGGCCTGGTGATCTACGACAACCCTGCACCGACGGCCAGCGGGCTGGTGGTGCGGGATGGCCGGTTGATGCTGACGCGGCGCGCCCGCCCGCCCTTCGCCGGCATGTGGGACGTGCCGGGCGGCTTCGTCGAGCCACTCGAGCACCCGGAGCAGGCGCTGCGCCGCGAGCTGCTCGAGGAGACGGGGCTGGAGGTGGCGGTGGAACGGCTGATCGGTATTTTCACCGATGTTTACGGCGATGGCGGCGTGTCGACGTTCAACCTCTACTACCAGGCGTCGGCGGTGGGCGGGATCGAGCGCGCGGCCGACGATGTGAGCGAGATCGGCTGGTTTCCGCCGGCCGAGATCCCGTTGCAGGAGGTCGCATTTGCCAACTGCCGGGAGGCGATCGTGACATTTGTACGGAAGTCGTAAAGCTCGACCCCCATGCGGCCGATTACATCACCATCAGGCTCCGTAGGGAGACCCCAATCTTCCATCGGAGCGACAGCGATTCGTCCGGAGAGACCCCTCCGGAGGAGACGACGATGGACGAGCTGCAAGACAGGCACGTGGAGATCGACGAGCGGTGGCTCTCGGAGTGGTTCGAGTTCGGATTCGCCGAGCTCGGCAGCTACCTCGCGAAGTACGCCGCATTCGACGATTACTGCCACCGCCACAACGCGCCTTGAACCTCTTGGTGATGACGCTCTGACACCTGCGATCGGCCGCCCCGCGCACCCGCGCCGGGGTACCGGTCTCGCACGGCCCGCCGCCGCGTAGAATCCGGCGATGCCGCCGTTCGCGCCCGTTCCCAAGCAGCCCGACCACGCCGCGCTCGAGCACGCCACGCTCGCGCGGTGGCAGGCGGAGGACACCTTCCGGCAGCTGCGCGACCAGAACCGCGGCGGCCCAACGTTCTCGTTCTTCGACGGCCCGATCACGGCCAACAACCCGATGGGCGTCCACCACGCCTGGGGCCGCAGCATCAAGGACACCTGGCAGCGCTACCACGCCATGCTGGGTCACGACCAGCGCTACCAGAACGGCTTCGACT
>JAWVEC010000200.1:0-20486 GCA_033856975.1 Gaiellales bacterium | reverse complement strand
TCCCGGCCCGGGTTCGGCCGCCGACCGGGCACGCGCAGAGCGTTGATGCGCGGACCGAGCAGCGTCAGCACCGCCGGCAGCAGCGTCAGCGCGGCCAGCACGGCGACCGCCACCACCATGATCGCGGCCAGCGCCATCGACTGCACGGCGCGCACCGGCACGATCCAGATCGAGGCCAGCGACACCACCACCGTCATGCCTGAAAAGGCAACGGCCGTGCCTGACGTGCTCATCGCGCGCGCGACCGCCGTCTCGGTGGCGGCTCCCGCCGCCAGCTCCTCGCGGAACCGGGCGAGGATGAACATCGAGTAGTCGACCGCGACGCCGATCCCGATCATTGTCACCATGGTGGTGGCGTAGACCGACACCTCGGTATGTGAGGCGATGGCGTACACCAGCGCGAACGTGATCAGCACCGAGAGCGCGCCCAGCACGGCCGGCACCAGCGTCGCCACGACGGCGCCGAACAGCACCAGCAGCACGATCAGGACGACCGGTGACGAGATGCCCTCGGCGCGCCGCAGCCCCTTCTCGGTGATGTCCTGGAAGGTGGCGTAGTTGGCGGACGGGCCGAGCAGGAACGTGCGCACCGGGCCATTGGTGTTCTGGATCAGCGACTTCAGGTCGCGCGAGATCGCGAGCGAGCGGTTCTGGTCGACCGACGCGAAGCCGGCGAACGAGATCGTGCCGCCGTCCGGCGACGCCTGCGGCTGGGTGGTGAAGTGGATCTCGGGGTAGCTGTCTGCGACGGCGGCACGCACCGCCGCCATCCGCTGCTGGGCGGCCGCGGCGGTCGGCGCGTCGACCAGGAACGAGAACGCGTAGGCGCCGCGATCAGAGTGGTGGTTGAGGTAGTCAATCGCCTGCTGGGACTGAGAGCCGGGCACCTCGAAGCCGCCCGACGAGAGCACGCCCTGCGCCTTGCCGGAGAACGGCAGTGCGGCGATCAGCACCACCGCCCAGACCACCACCACCCACCATGGACGGCGGCCGCATGCCGCTGCGGTGCGGAGGATGAGACGCTCCATCGGGCCGGGATGCTAGCGCCGCAACGGGCGGCGACCCGGCAGCGGGTCGGCTATCCTCGGTAGCCGCGCGGGCGTAGCTCAATGGTAGAGCAGAAGCCTTCCAAGCTTACGACGAGAGTTCGATTCTCTTCGCCCGCTCTCTCTATACTCGCCCCGTGTTCGACCTCGCTTCCAGGACGTCGCTCCCCTCGTGACTGGCCGGTTCGCAGGCAAGCGCACTCTTGTCACCGGGGGCACGTCGGGCATCGGCCTGGCGACCGCGCAGCGGCTTGAAGCGGAGGGCGCACGGGTCGCGATCCTCGGCCGCGATGCGCACATCCGCGCCGACGTGCGCGACCAGGCCCAGGTGGAGGACGGCGTGCGGGCGGCGGTCGCCGAACTGGGCGGGCTCGACATCGTCATCCACAGTGCCGGCGTCTACCGCTACCTCCCGTTCCTGAACATCGAGGTTGAGGATTGGGACGACATGATCGCGGTCAACCTGCGCGGAACGTTTCTGGTTGGCCGCGCCGCCGCACGCGCCCTCGTCGACCAGGGCACCGGCGGCGCGATCGTAAACCTGTCGTCGATCGCGGCGATCCGGTCGGACGCCGGCGAACCGGCCGCCCACTACAACGCGAGCAAGGCCGGCGTGCTCTCCCTCACCAAGCAGATGGCATCCGAGCTCGCCGCCCACCGGATCCGCGTCAACGCCGTGCTTCCGGGGCCCATAGACACCCCGATGCTGACGATGATGGAGAATCCGGAGTCCGCCGCGGCCTGGCTCGAGACCGCGGTCCCGCTCAAGCGCGTCGGCAAGGCGGAGGAGGTGGCTGCGCTGATCTGCTTCCTCGCGTCCGACGAGGCCGCCTACATCACCGGCGTCGGCTACCTGTGCGACGGCGGCGCCGCCGTCTACTAAGGTCGCCGTCCCGCCTCCCCGTCACAGACATGTCACATCCACGTCACGCCCGCTTCATGAGTGTTTGACTCCAATAATTGGCCGCGGGAGGGACTTGGCTTAACCCATCAGGGTGAGGTGTGACGAACTACTCGCGAAAGCGTCAGAACTGGGCGGGGAGTGTTTGACACCGTCGCGGGTGCCGTGGCAGGTCTGTCACGCTCTTGTGCGAGGTCGGCCACCGGCTGTCATTCGACCTCGACCGCCCGCCTGCCGACTGGGCGCCGCCCCGCGCAGAGCCCGCCACAGGATCGTCACATCCACGTCACGCCCGCTTCATGAGTGTTTGACTCCAATAATTGGCCGCGAGAAGGGCTTGGCTTAACCATCTGGGTGAGGTGTGACGAATTACTCGCGAAAGCGTCAGAACTGGGCGGGGAGTGTTTGACACCGTCGCGGGTGGCGTTGCACGTATGACACGTCGTCGTGGGCCTTGGGGCGTAGACTCCTCGCCCCGGCCGGCCGATGATCGAAACCCACCCGCACGAGTCCGAGAACGACGCGCAGGAATCTGCTTGCGTGGCCGTGCGGGTGAGCGCCGACGGCGAGCTGGCTGCGGTCGACTCGCGGGCCGGCGTGACCCTGCTGGAACGACTCGATCCGCTCGTCCGATTCGCGGTCGCGTTCGTGCACACCCACCTGCGCCAGACGCGCTTCATCTGGGTGGTCGACGCGCGCTCGTGGTACGCCGTCAGCCTCAGCCGCGAGCGGCCACCGGCGGGTGACGGCGCCGCCGCGGGCGCAATCATGGAGCTCGAGCCGTCCCCGCCGCCCTACGGGCTGACCGTGCGTGAGCTCGACGTGCTGACGCTGATCTGCGGTGGCCTCTCGAACCCCGAGATCGCCGTGCACCTGACGATGAGCACGCGCACGGCCTCGACCCACGTCGCCCACATCATCGCCAAGCTCGGCCAGTCGTCGCGGGCCGGCGCAGCCGCGCTCGCGATCGACCAGGGCCTGCTGCGGCTGCCGGTGCCGGGCAGTGGCCGCGCACTCGGGGTGCTGGGCGTCGGCTTGATCGACCAGATCGCGTGCGGCCTGGCCCCGACTGAGATGCGCACCCCCGATCCGGGCTGGCAGCGGGTGCTGCGGCCGCGCCTTCAGCCGATCAGGCTCGGCACGCTGATCGACGGGCCTGGTAGCGACGGCGAGCAGGTTCGCAACGGATCGGCGCTGGCGGTGGCCGAGATCAACTCCCGCGGCGGCGTCGGCGGCCGCATGATCGAGCAGGTGCTGGCGCGCGTGGATGGCGCGGGTGCCGACAGCTTCGGCAGCGCACTCGCCAGGCTCGCCGGCGAGGACGTGGACGCGATCGTCGGTGGCAACACCCTCTTCCTCACCGCCGACGACTACACGTCGGCACGAGATCACGGCTGCCCGATTGTGACGGCCATGACCTCCGCGGAACAGGCCGGCTGGGTGCGCGATGACCCCTCGCTGTTCGGGCGCGTGTTCCAGGTCAGCCCCACCGAGGTCAACTACGGCACCGGCACGGTCGCCTTTCTCGAACACCTGCGCAAGGTCGGCGGCTGGCGGCCGGGCCGGCGGCTGATCGTCCCGATCGAGACGCCGGTCCACGCCGGACGGCCGTTCGGTCCGCTGGCGCACGAGCGCGCCGCGGCTGCCGGCTGGGAGGTGAATGATCCACTGCTGGTGCCCCTGCACGACGTCGACTGGGAGCCGGTGATTCGACGGGTCGGCGCCGCCGAGCCGGCGGCCGTCGTGGTCACCCACTTCCTCCCAGCCGAAGCGGCAGCGTTCCAGCGTGCCTTCGTTCGCGCCGGTGTGCCGGCGCTCGTGTACATGATCTACGCACCCTCGGTGCCGGCCTTCCTGCGCGAAGCGGGGGCGGACGCGGAGGGAGTCGTCTGGTCGACGGTGACGGGGACGTACTCGGACGCGCTGGGCGAAGGCTTCCGCCTCCGCTACCTGGCTTCGTTCGGCGAGGCGCCGGGGCGGTCGCTGGCCGGTTCGGCCTTCGACCAGGTGCACATCCTGGCCCTGGCCTGGTCGCGGGTGCGCGACGCCCGCCATTTCGGCAACGTCGCCGACGAGCTGCGCCGGATCACCTACCGGGGCGTGAACGGCTCCTACATGCTCGGCTCGCCCGACCAGACCGGCCGCTCCTATCCCCTCGAGACCAGCGACCCCTCGCTCGGCCAGGCGCACCTCGTGTTCCAGATACAGGGTGGCGCCCACCGCGTGCTGCACCCCGCGCCCTACGCCGAGGCGCGGTTCCGCACGCCCCCGTGGACGGCAGGCGCGCGGTAGCCGGCGACTCCGGCGTCAGGCGCACTCCGCGATCTCGCGGCAGGTGGCGATCCAGACGTCGTCATGCGCCTTCACGTGTGCCATCAGCCCGTCCAGCAGTGGCAGCCGGCCGGGCCGGCCGATCACCTGGGGGTGCATGGTCAGGATGAAGGAGCCGCCCAGCTCGCGGATGCCGGCGAACTCGGCCTCCCAGATCTCGCGCACCTCGCCGGCCGTCGAGATCCGCCGCGTCCAGCCGGTGCCGCCGTCGAACCAGAAATGCGGCGCGTCGTCCAGGATCCACTGCACCGGCAGCTCGGCCAGGCGCTTGCCGGCGTGCCGGTAGGGCCGGATGTCGTCCATCAAGTTCGAGGAGTACTCGAAGCCGTGATCCTCGAGCAGGTCGAGCGTGCGCGGACTGAAGTCCCACGATGGCGACCGGTAGCCGACCACCTCCGCGCCCAGCGCGCGCAGCGTCCCCAGCGCGCGCACCAGCTCGTCCTCCTCGGCCGCCGCGTCGAGGTTGGCCGGCGACGTGTGGGTGTATCCGTGGTGGGCGACCTCGTGCCCGCCGGCCAGGATCTCGTGCACGCGCTCGGGGTATCGCTCGGCCACGCGTCCGGGGACGAAGAAGGTCGCATGCAGCTCGTGGCGCCGTAGCAGCTCGAGGATCAGCGGCACCGCCACCTTCGCGCCGTATGTCCCCTGCGAGAGCACCCCAGGGCGCTCAGCATTGCGCGGATCGTCGCCGATCCACACCTCCTCGGCGTCGAAGTCGAACGTGAACGCCGCCGCGGCGCGCTTGCCGTCCGGCCACATCGGGTGCTCCTCTCTCACGGGTCGCGGTGAGTGTAGGCCCGCGGGCGACGCCGCCAAAGACCGTCGCGGTACGTCATCTGACGGATTGGCGCCGCGCCGGCCGCTCCCTACCCTGGTTCGATTATTCGCGGCGGCTGCCCCCTGCCGCCGCGAACCATCAGCCGCGAGGAGCGCATGGGCCGGATCGGGATCGACGTGGGCGGGACATTCACGGACGCGGTGATCGTCGCCGACGACGGGCGGGTGCGGATCGCCAAGGTGCGTTCGACCCCGGAGCGGATCGAGGCCGGGTTCATGGACGGCCTCGAGCAGCTCCTCGAGCGCTCCGGGACGGTCGCCGGCGACGTCGACTACCTCGCGCACGGCACCACGGTCGCGACCAACGCCATCATCCAGCGCCAACTCGCCACGACCGCCCTGATCACCAACGACGGGTTCCGCGACGTGCTCGCCATCGGCACCCAGATGCGCACGCGCGTCTACGACCTGTGGACGCCCGAGCCACCGCCGATCGTGCCTCGCGACCTCTGCCTGGGGGTGCGCGGCCGGATCGACGCCGAGGGCGTGGAGGTCGAGCCGCTGAACGAGCAGGACGTCAGGGACGCCGCCGCCGTGCTGCGCGAGCGAGAGGTCGAGGCGGTGGCGGTGACGCTGCTGTTCTCGTTCCTCAATCCCCGCCACGAGCGGCTGATCGGGGAGATCCTGGCCGAGGAGTGCCCGGACATCGCCGTGTCGCTCTCCTCCAGCGTGGTACCCGAGTTCCGGGAGTACGTACGCGCCTCGACAACCGTCATGAACGCCGCCCTGCTGCCGCTGCTGGGGAGCTACATCGTCGCCGTGTCCGACCAGGTCGACCGGGCCGGCGTGCGCGTTCCGCTGCACCTGATGCAGACCAACGGCGGCGTCGCGCCGGCCGGCCGCGCCCGCGAGCTGCCGATCGGCCTGGCCGCGTCAGGGCCGGCGGCGGGCGTGATCGGCGGCGCAAAGCTGGCCGGGCTGGTGGGCGAGGAAGACGCGCTCACGTTCGACATGGGCGGCACCACCGCCGACATCGGCCTCGTGATCGGCGCCGCGCCACAGCTGCGCTTCTCGGGCGAAGCGGCCGGGATGCCGATCAACCTGCCCCAGATCGACGTGCTCTGCATCGGCGCCGGCGGCGGCTCAATCGCCAGCGTGGACGACTTCGGCGCGCTGCGCGTCGGCCCGGCCAGCGCCGGCGCCGACCCCGGTCCGGCCGCCTACGGCAACGGCGGCACCGATGCCACGGTCACCGATGCCCACGTCGTCCTGGGCACGCTCTCCGGCGACACCCAGCTGGCCGGGCGGGTTGCGCTGCACCGGGAGCACTCCGTGCGGGCGGTCATAGCCGCGGTCGGCGAGCCGCTCGGCCTCGACGTCGAGCCGGCGGCCGCCGCGATTCTGCGCATCGCCAACGCGAACATGGCGAACGCGCTTCGGATCATGTCGATCGCACGCGGCCACGACCCGCGCCGCTTTGCACTGGTCGCGATCGGCGGCGCCGGCCCGATGCACGCGTGCGCGCTGGCCGACGAGCTCGGCATCCCCCGGGTCGTGATACCGCGCTACCCCGGCGTCGCCGCCGCTCTCGGGCTGCTCGCCACCGACATCCGCCACGACCTCCGGCGAAGCTGGCTACAGCCCACGGCGGCGATCACACCCGATCAGCTGGACGCCGCGCTGGCCCCGCTGGAGCGCGAGGCACAGGCCCTGCTCGATACCTCAGCCGACGCGAGCAGCGCGTTTGACATCGGCTTCGAGCTGGACATTCGCTACCGCGGCCAGGCCTACAACCTGACCGTCCCGTTGCAGCCACGGCCGGTAACAGAGGAGACGATCGACCATGCCGTCGCCCTGTTCGAGGATCAGCACCGGCGATTGTACGACTACACGCCGGCTGTCACCGAGACCGAGATCGTCACCCTGCGCGTGCGCGCACTGGCCCGCATCGCCGACATCGACTGGGCGGCCGCCGAGCCGGACGGTGGCGACGCCCGGATCGGCGAACGGCAGGTCTGGGACGGCGGTTGGCGAACGTGGCGCACCCTGATGCGCGACGCACTCGCCACCGGCACGGTGATCGAGCCGGAGACCATCATCGAGCAGGAGGACACCACCGTGGTCGTCCCCGCCCGATGGCGGGGCGCCGTCGCTGCCGCCGGGACGCTGGTGCTGAACCGGGAGGCCGAGTGAGCACCGCCGCCACCCTCGACCTGATCACCCAGGAGATCCTCGCCAGCGGCCTGCATCACATCGCCGAGGAGATGGCGGTGGTCGAGTACCGCTCGTCGTACTCGCCGATCATCCGCGAGATGCTCGACTTCAACTGCGGCCTGTTCACCGCAGACGGCCGCATGGTGGCGAACTCCGAGCAGATCCCGGCTCAGCTCGGGCTGATGCAGTTCGCGCTCGCGGCCGTCCGTGAGAAGTGGGACGGCGACGTGGCGCCCGGCGATGCGTTCCTCACCAACCACCCCTACATGGGGGGCACGCACACGCCCGACCTTCAGGTGTTCACGCCGCTCTTCCGCGATGGCCGGATCATCGCCTGGGCCGGTTCGATCGCCCACCACATCGACATCGGGGGCCGCTTCCCCGGCACCGAGAGCGCCCAGTGCACGGAGCTGTTCCAGGAGGGCCTGATCTTCCCGGCGGTGAAGCTGGTCGGCGCCGGCGAGCGGGTGCGGGCGCTGTACGAGCTGGTGGCGGCCAACGTGCGCGATCCGGCCTCCACCCTCGGCGACCTCGACGCCCAGCTGGCGGCCTGCAAGCGCGGCATGGCACGGGTGGGTGAGCTGTGCGACGCGCACGGCACGGATACGGTGCTCGAGGGCATGGAGTCGCTCTTGGCCACCACCGCCAGACGCGCCGAGTCTGCTTTTCGCTCATGGCCGCAGACGCCGGTCGAGGCCGAGGGCTTCCTCGACGACGAGGGCTTCGAGAACACATCGCCGGTGCGCGTCCACGCCCTGGTGCATGTGCAGGACGGGACGCTGGTCGTTGACCTGTCCGGCTCGAGCGCCGAGATCCCTTCCGGCATGAACGTCCCCTTCTCGAGCGCCCACGCCGGTACCTACTTCGCGGTGCGGGCCTTCCTCGGCTCGGAGGTGCCTCAGAACGCCGGCCTCACCAGCCGGGTGCGCGTGATCGCCCCTCAGGGCTCGCTCTTCAACCCGCGCTTCCCGGCCGCGCTGAGCGCCCGGCACCTGACCGTGCAGCGGCTCGCCGACGTGCTGGTCGAGGCGCTGGGCAAGCTGCTTCCCGAGCGCAACGTGGCCGCCAGCCATGTCTCCTTCCCCGCGCTCGTGTTCCAGGCCGTCGATGCCCGCTCGGACCGCCTGACGCTGCTGGCCGACATCCTCGGCGGGGGCGGCGGCGCCCGCCGTGACGCGCCCGGCGACGACGGCATCGACCCCTACACGTCCAACTGCGCGATCCTGCCCGCCGAGATCGCCGAGCTCGAGTACCCCTGGCGGATCGAGCGGACGGAGCTGGTGGAGGACTCCGGCGGGGAGGGCGCGATGCGTGGCGGCCTCGGCCTGCGGCGCGACTACCGGCTGCTGGCGGAGGCGTCCGACGGCATGTACTACGTCGAGCAGACGGTCGCGGCCTTCGCCGCACGCGGCCGTGAGGGTGGTGGCGCCGGCCGGGCCGGCCGGGCAACCCTGCACAGAGCCGGCGAGGGTCGAGAGCAGCCGCTCCCGGGCAAGGGCTACATCCACCTCCGCGCCGGCGACGTGCTCTCGCTGGTCGGCGCAGGCGGAGGCGGATTCGGGCCCATTGCTCCGGAGGGTGAGATGCCTCAGAATGGCACGAACGAGGAGGAGCTATGAGCGATACGACGCCTGGCGGACGCAAGGGAATGAGCCGCAAGGACTTTCTGCAGGGAACGGTCGGAGCCGGCGCCGCCGGCCTGGTCGTGGGCGGGGGCGCGGGTTACGCGATCGGGCATTCCGGCTCGTCGTCGTCCGCCCCGCCGTCGAGTGGCAAGGGCGGCTCCAAGGGCACGCTCAAGATCGGCTCTGCCAGCCCCATCACCGGCCCGTATGCCGGTGACGGCGTGGAGATGATCCGCGGCCAGGAGATGGCGGTAGCCGAGCTGAATGCCAGCGGCGGCGTGGCCGGCTATCAGCTTCAGCTGGTCAAGCTGGACAGCCAAGCCCAGACGCCCGACGTGATGAAGACGGTGCTCCAGAACCTGGTCTCACAGAACGTGGCCGCGGTGTTCATGCCGTACTGCTCGTACACCTCGGTTGAGTTCCCGATCGTTGCGGCCAAGAAGATCCCGACATTCCACGTGAACACGTGGCACGGCAACGTCGACTACGTCGCACAGAACAACATCACCAATATCTTCCAGGGCGATCCCAGCGAGCTCTCCTATGGCTCGGGCATCGTCAGCGTGGTGCAGTCGCTGATCGGGGACGGCAAGTTCACCCCGCGTAACAAGACCGCCTACGTCGTCACCTCGAACGATCCCTACAGCCTCAACATCGCCAAGAGCTTCCAGACCTCGATCACCAAGCTGGGCTGGAACGTGCTCGGGTTCGAACAGTTCACGGCACCTCAGGCCAACTGGGGAGGCGTGCTGGTGAAGATCCGCTCGGCCGATCCCGACCTGATCGTGTTCTCAGACTATGCGGCCGGCGACGAGGCGGCCTTCATCAAACAGTTCGCGCAGAGCCCCACCAAGTCGCTCGTGTACCAGCAGTACGCACCCTCGATCCCGCAGTACCTCCAGCTCGCGGGAAGTGCCGCCAACGGCGTGATCTGGTCGACCGTGGTCGGCATCCTTCAGAACGATCCGATCGCGCAGCCCTTCATCGACGCCTTCACCCAGCGCTACGGCGCCGGCCCGGGGTTCTCGAACGCGGGCGACCAGTACGACCTGGTCAAGATCTGGGCTCAGGCGGTCGGAGCGGTGGGTGACCCGTACGCGTTCGACAAGATCAACGCGCACATCAAGGCCACCCCCTACCGGGGCGTGTGCGGCGCCTACACGTTCAACCGCACCGGGCTGACCTGCATCCCCTACCCGGACGACACACCCGATCCCTCGATCGGCATGCCGCACCTGACCTTCCAGATTCAAAACGGAAAACAGGTCGCAATCTCGCCCACGCCGTACACCACAGGGACATTCCAGCTCCCCAGTTGGCTGGCATAGCCGCCACATGTCCAAGGCGGTTCTGGAAGCACATGGAATCCGAAAGCTGTACGGGGGCCTGAGCGCCGTCTCCGACGTCTCGTTCGGGGTGGCCGAGGGGGAGGTGCTGGGGATCGCGGGCCCCAACGGCGCCGGCAAGACGACCCTGTTCGACACCATCACCGGCCACACCATCGCCACCGCGGGCGAGATCACGCTGGCGGGCGAGCCCATCATCGGCACAAAGATCCATCACCGCTGCCGGCTTGGGCTTGCCCGCACCTTCCAGCATCCGGCGGCGGCGGACACTCTCACCGTGCTCGAGAACGCGTACCTGGCGGCGAGCTTCCGCCGCGGCCGGACCGGCAGGCGCTCGCGTTCCGACGACCTGGCGGCGGGCATGGCGGCGCTGCGGATGGTGGGCCTGGAGGCGCAGGCGCAGACCCTCGCCTCGCTGCTGCCGGTGTACGACAAGAAGCGGCTGATGATCGCGACCGCATTGGCAACAAACCCGCTGGTGCTGCTGCTCGACGAGCCGTTCGGCGGCCTCAACCTCCAGGAGATCGAAGCCACGCTCGGGTTGATCCGCCGCATCCGCGACACCGGCATCGCGATCGTCTGCATCGAGCACGTGATGCGGGCTCTGGTGGCGCTTGCCGACCGGGTGCTGGTGATGCACCACGGGGCGGAGCTGTTCCTCGGCACGCCTCAGGAGATGCTCCAGGACAAACGCGTGATCGAGGTCTACCTCGGCGGGGGGCAGGCGGCGTGAGCGCCACGCTCGAGGTGCACGGGCTGGCCGCCGGCTACGACCAGTCGATCGTCGTTCGCGACCTCGACCTGGTCGTCGAAGCCGGCTCGACGGTGGTCGTGATCGGCCCCAACGGGCACGGCAAGACCACCCTGCTGCGCGCGATCTCTGGACTGATCAAGCCGGCCCGCGGCGAGGTGCTGCTGGACGGCGAGCGGATCGACGGCCGCCCGGCCGAGCGGATCAGCGCGATGGGCGTGGTGCACGTGATGCAGGGCGACGGTCTGTTCGCCGACATGACCGTCGAGGAGAACCTGCTGATGGGCGCATTCCACGGCGCCTCGTGGCGTCACCGCGGGACCGCGCTGAAGCGTGTCTACCACGAGCTCCCGGTGGTCGAGGAGAAGCGCGCCCAGAAAGCGCGCACGCTCTCGGGTGGCGAGCGGCGGCTGGTCGGCCTGGGCCGCGGCATGATGCGGCCCGCCCGCTTGCTGTTGATCGACGAACCATCGCTGGGACTGGCGCCGGTCGCGATCGAGGCTGTCTACGCGGTGATCCGGCGCCTGCACGACGAGTCCGAGGCCGCGATCATCCTGATCGAGGAGAACTTCACCCACATCGAGGGTGTCGCCGACCTCGTCCACATCCTGGAGGCGGGCTCGCTGGTGCGAAGCGGCTCCTACGCCGAGCTGTCCCAGGACCGGACGGTGGTCGAGACCTACCTGGGATCGATCGCGGAGCCCGGCGCATGACCGAGATCGTCGCCATCATCGCGAACGCCGTCGTGTACGGCTCGATCTACGGACTGGTGGCGATCGGCATGACGCTGATCTACGGGACGCTGCGCATCCTGGACATGTCGCAGGGCTCGATGGTGATGGTGGGCGGCTACGTCGGCTGGTGGGCGATGGCCACCCATGGCATCAACCCGGCGCTGGCGCTGGTGCTCGCATTCGTGTTCACGTTCGGACTGGGCACGGTCACCGAGCTGGTCTCGGTGCAGCCGCTGATCGGCCGGCAGAAGAGCGTCGACTTCGAGATGGTCACCTTCATCACCACGTTCGCGGTAGCGATCTTCCTCACCAACGTCGCCCTCCAGCACTTCGGGCCGTTCCAGCAGAACGTGCCCAGCATCGTCGGCGGCAACCTCGAGCTCTACAACCGCGTCTCGATCAGCTACCACGAGCTGACCATGGCCGGCATCTCGGTGGTGCTGATGAGCGGCCTCGGCCTGTTCCTGGCCCGCACCCGCTGGGGGCTCGCGATCCGGGCGGTGGCGCAAGATCTGGACGCCGCCCGCTCGCTGGCGGTACCGGTGACCCGGCTGTACCCGCTGACGATGGGACTCGCCTCGGCGCTGGCCGGCGTGGGGGGCGTGTTCCTGGGCGCGCTCTACTTCGCCTCGCCGACCGCCGGTGACCTGCCGCTCCTGCAAGCGCTGATCGTGGTGGTGCTGGGCGGGCTGGGCAGCCTCTCCGGCACGCTCTACGCGGCCTACCTGGTCGGGCTGATGCAGGCCTTCTGCGAGGTCGAGTTCGGCACCACCTGGACGCTGCCGATCCTCTATACGGCGATCCTCGTGATCCTGATCGTGCGGCCCAACGGCCTCAAGGGCAGCCCCTCGGAGGCACGGCTGTGACCGGCGCCTTCGCCTCGCTGACGGCCGGCCGATTGGGCCTGATCACGGCGGGGGTCGTGCTGGCCGCACTGTTCCCTCTCGTCTACCACGACCCCTACTACATGACGATCATCGTCACCGCCGAGATCGTCCTGATCCTGAACATCTCGTGGAACTTCGTGCTGGGCATGGCCGGCGTCTGGAACTTCGCCCAACTGGCGATCTACGCGCTGGGCGCGTACGGGTCGGGCTGGCTGATGCTCCACCAGACGTGGATTCCGGTGCCGGTTGCAATCGTGCTCGGCGGCCTGTTCGCAGCCGTCGTCTCGGTGCTTCTGGCCTTCCCGACACTGCGCCTGTTCGGCATCTACACCTCGCTGCTCACCTTCGCGTTCGCGCAGGTGGTGCAGTACGTCGCGCTCAACAACCCGCGCAACCTCACCGGCGGGTCGTATGGCTACCCGTCGGTGCCGGGGCTGTTTCCCCACCTCGGCCAGACCGCCTACTTGCGCGCTTACTACTGGGTGTGTGCGGGCGTGATCGTCGCCTCGTGCCTCGCCGTAGCCTGGCTGCGTCAGTCGCACCTGGGCATCGCGCTTCGCTCGATCCGCGACGCCCCGGCCTACACCGCCGCCCGCGGCGTCAACCCGCGCGCCGCGCGAGTCGCCGCATTCGGCCTGTCGGGCTTCCTGGCCGGCATCGCCGGTGGGCTCTACCTCAGCTTCGAGCAGTCGTTCACGACCAACCAGATGGGCCTCACGCCGATGTCGATCGACGTCACCATGCTCGTGATCGGCGGCATCGGCACGGTCACCGGCCCCCTGATCGGCACCGCCATCCTGACCGTCATCCACACCCAGCTGATCAATTATCCCGGCTGGGAGTTCACGGTGCTTGGCATCATCCTGCTGGTGATCGTGATCTTCGTGCCGGGCGGCCTGGTTGGCCTGATCTCGCGCGCCGACCGGCGGGTGCGGTCGTGGGTGGCCGAGGGGGCAGATGCCGAGGCGTGAAGGTCGTAGTCTCCGTGACGCGCCCGCTGCCGGTGTGCGAGCGTCCCCCGATCAGGTGTCAGGCACGGTGTGATCTGGGCTGCGACTCGGGTGGGGGTCAGACCCCGTTCGGGGTCAGACCCCTCTCATCGGCGGTGGCACGGCAGCGAGGCGAATGGCGGGTTTTTGGGGTCTGACCCCTTTCCCGCTCGCGACCAAAACCGGTGCCTGCCATCACCCCGCTGACGCCGACGGCTTCGGGCGATGGGCAACTTCTTACAGTTTCCTCACTAAAACGGAATCGCTCGACGACCGATGATCGAGACGTGAGAGCTCGTACCGTCATCGTGTCGTTGTTGCTGGCCATGCTGCTGCTGGTGGCAACCGCCGCATCGGCATCGGCGAACCTCAATGCCACCTATCGGTGGCGGCTGGTGCTGGCAATCAATGAGGTGCGCGTCAACCACGGCCTGGCACCGGTGCGCAGCGCCCTAGGCCTGCGCGCGACCGCGCAGTCCCACTCGACCGATATGGTCAATCGCAACTACTTTGCGCACACCAGCCCGACCGGCTCAACGCTCAACTACCGGATCGTCCACTCCATGTTCCGTACGTCGGGAGCCTGGTGGGCGGGCGAGGATCTGGCCTGGGGCACGGGTACCATCGGCTCGCCCCGAAACGTGATCCGGATGTGGATGGCAAGTCCCGAGCACCGCTCGATCCTGCTCTCCGCGCGCTACTCCTTCGTCGGAGTCGGGCGTGCGGTGGGACGCTTTCAGGGGTTCGACGACGCGGCCGTGTGGACGGTCGACTTCGGCCACCGCTAGCCGCCGCCGGCAGCACCCCTCCACGCCCCGCAGCGCGGCGCACCACCGCCCCGCTACCATCAGCATGTGACTCCCACCCGCCTCGTACTCGCCTCGCCGCGCGGCTACTGCGCCGGTGTCGACCGGGCGGTCGACACGGTTGAGCGCGCGCTCGACCACTTCGGAGCTCCTGTCTACGTGCGCAAGGAGATCGTGCACAACTGGCACGTCGTCCAAGAGCTCTCCGACCGCGGTGCCGTGTTCGTCGACTCGGAGCTCGACGTCCCCGAGGGCGCCGTGGTGGTGCTGTCGGCACACGGCGTCGCGCCCGAGGTGTACGCCAACAGCACCAAGCGGCGGCTGCAGGTGCTGGACGCGACCTGCCCGCTGGTGACCAAGGTGCACGTCGAGGCCCGCCGCTACGCCGCCGACGGCTACACGATCGTGCTGATCGGCCACGAGGGGCACGAAGAGGTGGTCGGCACGATGGGCGAGGCGCCCGACGCGATCCGCCTGATCGGTTCGGTGGACGAGATCGCCGCGCTCGACATCCCCGACCCCGAGAAGGTCGCCTACATCACGCAGACGACGCTGTCGGTGGACGAGACGCTCGAGATCATGACGGCGTTGCGCGCCCGCTATCCGGCCATCGTCGGGCCGAAGAAGGACGACATCTGTTACGCCACTCAGAACCGGCAGAACGCGGTCAAGGAGCTGGCGCAGGAGGTCGACCTGGTGCTCGTGATCGGCTCCCGCAACTCGTCCAACTCCAATCGCCTGGTGGACGTGACCCGCGAGCAGGGCGTCCCCGCGCAGCTGATCGACGACGAGTCGAACATCGACCCGGCCTGGCTGGAGGGCGTGGAGACGGTCGGCATCACATCCGGCGCATCGGCGCCAGAGTCGCTCGTCGAGCGCGTCGTCGCCCACTTCCGCGCCCTCGGCGTGGAGCGGATCGAGTCACACGAGCTGGTGGATGAGAACGTGCACTTCTCGCTGCCCCGCGCCCTCACCCGAACGGTTGCACAGGGCCGCTAAGCAGCAGCCAGCGGGATCGTGAACCGGACGTTGGTTCCCTCGCCCGGAGCGGATTTGACGACGAAGTCGCCGCCTGCAAGCGTGATCCGCTCGGCGCTCGATTCAAGCCCGAAGTTCAGCCGCAACGCGCCGCCTCCCAGCACCCGCTCCCACTCGAAGCCGATGCCGTCATCCACCACCTCGACGTCGAGCCTGTCCGGCTGCCCCAGCAGCTTCACCGACAGGTGGCTGGCCCGCGAGTGCTTGCGCGCGTTCGTGACCAGCTCCTGCACCGTCCGGTAGGCGAGCGACTCGATGTCGGCCGCCAGGCGCCCGGTGCCCGCGGTCAGCTCGACCTCGCAACCCGCGGCGCGGCCGACCTCGGCCAGCAGGTCGTTCAGGGCGGCGGCAAGGCCGCGCGCCTCCAACACCGGAGGCCGCAGCTCGAAGGCCAGCCTCCGCGTTCGGTCAACCGCGCTGTGCAGCGTCTCACGCATCTCGCGGACGGCCGCCATCGCCCGCAGCTGATCGCCGTCGGCGATCGCACGCGCCTCGCGGTCGAGCGTGATCAGCGCCGCCGTCATGACCTGGATCGTGTCGTCGTGGAGCTCGATGGCGATTCGCTGCCGCTGCTCCTCACCGTCGCGCAGCAGCTGTGACAGCGTCTCGCGTCGCCGCAGCTCGCTCTCCTCGAGCGACCGCTGGGTGCGCTCGCCGTGGATCGCTGCGGCCAAAACGTTTGCGACCGCCTGCATGAAGCTGACGTCCTGCTCGTCGATCGCGATCGGGCTGGCCGAGTGGATGCTCATCACGCCGTACGCCGGCGTCGAACCGATCCGCACCGTCGCCGATGATCGCAGCCCTGCGGCAGCAACCAGATCGGGCCATATCGAGGCGTCCGAGATGTCGGGTATCTGCACCAGATGCTCCGCCGCGAGCACATGTCGCAGCGACGGCCGCTCGGTCAGCGACGCGGTACGCCTGTCGATCACCTCGGCCGGCCAGCCGGTGGCCGCCCGCAAGGTCACCAGATCCCCGTCCTCGCCAAGCTCCAGCACCGACACGTGCGACACGCCGAGCACCCCTGACACGCCCAGCACCGCGTCGTTCGCAAGCTGTCTCCAGCCGCCGCCGGCCAGCGCCTGCATGCCCAGGTCGGCCACCATCCGCTGCTGCACGACGTGGCGTGCCACCCGCTGCTCCGCCAGCTTGCTCTCGGTGATGTCGACGATCACGCCCTGGAGGGCGAACGGCTGGCCATCCGAGTCGTGGACGCGCCGCGCCTGGTCGCGCACCCAGCGCTCGCTGCCGTCCGGCCGTTTCAGCAGATATTCGACCAGGTAGGGCGTGCCGTGGTCGCGCAGGGCGGTGTAGGCGGCCAGCACCCACTTCAACTGCTGCTCGCCGATGATCGCCTCCATGCCGCCGGTCGAGGCCATCCACGCTTCGGCGCTGCACCCCAGCACCTCCTCCACGCGGGGGCTGACGTAGATCGGCACCAAGTCCATGTCGTCGAGGTAGATCACGGCCGGCACCTGCTCGACCAACGCCTGAAATCGCTGGTCGGCCTGGTCGAGTCGCTGCCCGCGCTCCACCTCCCGCGTCACGTCGCTGATCATGCCCTGGCGCCACAGTGGCCAGCCGTCCGAGCCCGCCACGAACACCACCGAGTCGCGTACGTGGAGGTACCGACCATCCTTATGGCGAATGCGGTAGGTCATCAGAGCGGGTTGCTGGTTTGCGACCGACTGCTGGATGGCGGCAACCAGCCGCTCGCGGTCGTCGGGGTGGATCTGGCCCAGGAACCACTCCATCGAGCCGTCGATCCACTCCTGCGGGGTGTAGCCGAGCATCTCCTCCACGCCCGGGCCGACGTAGATCGCCTCCGTCGCATCGGCCGAGTCGCGGTAGAGCACGGCCGGCATCTGCTCGGTCAGCGAGCGAAAGCGCTCCTCGGCCTCGGCGGCGTGCTCGCGCGCCTCGACCAGGTCGGTGATGTCGAAGGTCACGCCCTGCCGGCGGACGAAGTTGCCGCCGTCATCGTTGATCACGCTCTCCACGTCTCGCACCCAGATCATGCGGCCGTCGCCCCGGAGCATCCGGTACTCGGCCAGACACGGCGTGCCGCTCGCGACCGCCGCCTGCCAATCGGCGATCACCCGCGCACGATCGTCCGGGTGGATCCTCCGTTTCCAGCGCTCATCGGTGTCCATGTCGCGATCTGCGTCCGTCAGGCACAGCAGCTTGTCGACCTGCTCGGCGTAGACGTAGGTCGTGCGCCCCTTGGCATCGCAGATGTAGGTCAGGGCCGGCAGCTCCTCGATCAGGCTGCGATACAGCGTCTCGCTGAGCGTGTCCGCGGGAGAGCATGCGTCCGCCGATCTCGGATCATCCGACATGCGGATATCGTCGGTGGAATCCGGTAGGCGGACCGTCCCCATTTTGTGGTAGTCGGCCGCCCTCTATGGGCGAGTTGCGCTCTTGGCGGCGGCCAGCAGCTCGGCCTCCCGCTGGCGGCTTGTGCGAAAGCCGGCCCGTCCGTTGGCGTCGAGGTTCGCGCGATGCCACTCGAGAGTTTTCGCGATGGTGTCGCTGATCTGACGCAGCCGCAACCCGGCGGCGACGGCCGGGGCGGGATCGATCTGTTCCAGCCACTCCAGCGCCGGATCGCCCCCCAGCCACAGCGGCAGATCGCTCCACGGCTCGACGCCATGCTCCAGCAGCACGGCATTCCCGACCCACACCAGCTCGGCGCCGGACGCGGTGACCGACACGCACTGCTCAAGCAGCTCTCCCAGCGTCCGCGGATGCTCAGGGCCGACCGCGTTGAGCGTGCCGGTCGCGCCGCGCTCCGCCAGGTCGAGCACGAAGGCCGCCAGATCTCGTACGTCGATCACCTGCGACCGCGCGGCCGGAAGCCCCGGGGCCAGCACCTGCCCGCCCTCGGCGATCCGCGCCGGCCAGTAGGTGAAGCGATCGGTGGGATCGTCCGGGCCGACGATCAGACCGGGCCGGATCACCAGCGCACGGCCGGGCATCGCCTCTTGCACCGCCCGTTCGCAGAGCGCCTTCAGCGGCCCGTACGACTCCTCCGTGATCTCCTCGATCGTCTCGTCGGCGATGGTGCCGACGGGCGAGTCGGTGTCGGTGCCGGCGTTGCCGTTGCCGTCGTACACCGAGACGGTCGAGATAAACGTGTAGTGGCCCACGCGTGGCGCCAGCAGCTGCGCCGAGGCGGCGACGATCCGCGGCACGTACCCGCAGGTGTCGATGACGGCGTCGAACTCGCGCCCCGCCAGCGCGTCCAGGCCGCCGTCGCGGTCTCCGTGCAGGTGCTCGGCCTGCGGGAACAGGCCGGGGTTGGTGACCCCGCGGTTGAACATCGTCAGCGCGTGGCCGCGCTCGATCGCCTGCTCCGCGACGTGACGGCCCAGGAACTGGGTACCACCGATCACGAGCAGCTTCACGCCGGCATCCTCTCGATCGCCACCGTATCGCCCGCAGCGGTCTCGGCCGCCAGCGTCTCGCCGGCGATCCAGGTGCCGTGCTCGTCCCACACCGGCCCGGAAGGGTGCGTCAGCCGGATCCGGTCGGTCACGTCCAACCCGGCTTCCTGGCGCATCACCTGGATCTGGCGGATCAGGTCGCGGGCCTCGCCTTCCAGCTCCAGCTCGGCAGTGATCTCGGTGTCCAGCGCGACCGCGAAGCCGTCGCTGTCCAGCACCGAGAAGCCGTCCCGGGCGCGCGTCCGCAGCTCGAACTCGCCCGCATCGAGCGTCCAGTCGCCGACGCGAACGCGACCGTCGTCGAGCTGGAACTCGCCCTCCCGCAGCAGCCCGCGGATCAGATCCAGGTCGCGGCCGTACTTGGGGCCAAGCACCTTCAGTAGCGGCATCACCTCGATCTCGGCGAACTCCTCGGCCGAGGTCGCCAGCCGCACGGCTTTGACCCCCAGCTCGCCGCCCACCAGATCGACGTGGCGGGCGATGTGCTCGCGGCGGCGGGCGTCGTCGGTGGCAACTATCACCTCGGCCAGCGGCTGCCGCAGCTTCACGTTCGCCGCCGAGCGGGCCTGATGGCCCAGCCGTACCACTGCCCGCACGGCGGCCATCTCGTCCACCAGCGTGGCGTCCGCCAGGATCGGATGCTGAGATGGGTAGCCGGACAGGTGCACGCTGGCCGGCGCATCCGGGCACGCGCCGCGCACCAGGTTCTGCCACAGCTCGTCGGCCAGGAACGGCATCACGGGAGCGAAACAGCGCGTCGCCTGCACCAGCGCGTACCACAGCGCGTCGTAGGCGGCCCGCTTGTCGTCGGCATCGGCCGCTTTCCAGAAGCGCTGCCGCGAGACGCGCACGTACCAGTTCGAGAGGTCGTCCACGTACGCCTCCACCGCCCGCACCAGGCGCGGTGAGTCGTAGCCGTCGAGCGCCTCCCGGCACTCGGTCACCAGCTGCTGCGTGACCGCGGCCAGCCAGCGGTCGATCGGCCGCGACGCCTCGCCCACCGGCCCCTCGACCAGCGTCTCGTAGCGCGGCTGGTAGTCGTCCACGTTCGCGTACAGGACAAAGAAGCTGTAGGTGTTCCACAGCGTCAGCAGCTTGCGCTTGACCTCGTTGGCGGGGCCGTAGCCGAAGTTGAGGTTCTGTGACGGCGGCTGAGCGGCATACATCCAGCGCATCACGTCGGCGCCCATCTCCTCGACCGCCTCGTCGAACCAGATCGCGTTACCCCACGACTTGTGCATCGGCCGGCCGGTCTCGTCGTTCACCTTCTCATGTGTGAGGACGCGACGGTACGGCGCGCGCCCGTCCAGCACCACGCTCATGAACAGCATCGAGTAGAACCAGAGCCGGATCTGCTCGCGCATCTCGGTCACCCAGTCGGCCGGGAACCAGCGCTCCCACTCCTCGTGCGGAGGCAGGTCGGCGACCGTGACCGACGCGCCCGCCCCGGTGCCGTAGCCATGCTCGATCAGCTGCGGGTTCTTCCAGCCCATGGTCGCAAACGGCACGATGCCGGCGTCCAGCCAGCAGTCGCCCACATCGGGCAGCCGCTCGGCCGGCTTGTCGCACTCGCCGCACGTGATCACGACGTCGTC
>JAWVEC010000199.1:0-6053 GCA_033856975.1 Gaiellales bacterium | reverse complement strand
GCCGCTGCTGCAGCACGCCGGCCTCAGCAAGGACATCGTGGTGGCCGGCCTACGGGACTATCTCGAGATCTGGGATGTCAAGGCCTGGAAGCACCAGCAAGCCGAATCCGAGGGGAGCGTGGAGGATGTTGCCGAACGTCTCTCACAACAGTAGGACCGCGATGGCCCACGTGCCGGTCCTCGCACCAGAGGTGGCCGAGCTGCTCGATCTGCAGCCGGGTGACACCGTGGTCGACTGCACCTTCGGGGCCGGCGGCCATGCTGCGCTGTTGGAGCGCCAGCTTGACGGCGACGGCTGCTACATCGCGATCGACCGCGATCCCGACGCCCGCGGCCACTTCGACCACTTCGCCGCGGCGGCCAGCGCGGAGACGCGGTTCATGCACGGCAACTTCTCGCTCGTGCTGCGCAACCTGGTGGCGACCGGGATGCGGGCGAACGCCGTGCTGATGGATCTCGGCATCTCGTCCATGCAGGTCGACAGGCCCGAGCGTGGCTTCAGCTACGCCGCCGACGCACCGCTGGACATGCGGATGGATCCCTCGGCCGACCTGACCGCGACCGAGATCGTGAACGAGTGGGACGAGCGAGAGATCGCCCAGCTGCTGCGCGAGTTCGGCGAGGAGCGGTTCTCGCGGCAGATCGCCCGGGCCATCGTCCGCCGGCGGGAGCGTGAACCGTTCCAGCGCACCGGCGATCTGGTCGAGGTGATCAAGGCGGCCATCCCGACGCCCAGCAGGTTCGGCCAGGGGCACCCGGCCAAGCGGTCGTTCCAGGCGCTGCGGATCGCGGTCAATGACGAGCTCGAATCGCTGCGCGAGGGGCTCGACCAGGCGTTGGAGCTGCTCGCCCCCGGCGGGCGGATGGCCGTGATCAGCTTCCACTCGCTCGAGGACCGGATCGTCAAGCGCTTCATCCGCGACCAGGCGCGCGGCTGCACCTGCCCACCCGACTTTCCGATCTGCGTCTGCGGGCACGAGCCGCTGCTGCGGATGCTGACCACACGGGCCGTCGTACCGACGGTCGACGAGCGCTGCAACAACCCCCGCTCGGCGTCGGCCAAGCTGCGTGCAGCCGAGAGGACCGAGGCGCCATGAGCGTGGTCGCGCCGGCACCGGCGGCTCCACCGCGCCCCCGCCGCCGCACCACCCAGCCCACGCCCGCCCCTCGCCGCGAGCGGGCGCGCGCCGCCCGGCCGTCGCTGGCGAGACCGCGCTCGCGGCGCTTCCCCGTGACGCCGGGCGTGATGTGGGTGCTGCTGCTGGCGACGCTGTTCGGTGGCATCGTGGCGCTGAACGTGGGAGCTCTGCGAAGCTCGATCGAAGCCAGCCGGCTGGACGGCCAGGCGGCCGCCCTGCGGTCGCAGAACGCCGACTTCGAGTCGCAGATCTCCGCCCAGTCCGGCTACGGGCGCATCAGCCAGCTGGCCCGCGGGTACGGCATGGTGCAGGTGCAGCCGAGCCGCCGCAACTTCATCATGCTGCATCCTGGTAAGGCCTCGACCGCCGCGTCCACGCCGACCAGGCACGCGCGCTTCGCCGGGGGTACGGCGCCGGTGAAGCGGACGCGATGACCAAGCTGTCCGACCAGCGGCTGCGGCTGATCCTGATCTTGTCCGTGATCGCCTTCGTGCTGGTGGTGGGGCGGGCCGTGTACATCCAGGTGGTGCAGGCCTCGGCGCTGGCGGCCAAGGCGCGCGGACAGCAGAACGCAACCATCGTGGTGCCCACCTACCGTGGTCGCATCCTGGACAGCTCCGGCCAGACGCTGGCGCAGGACGTGGCGTCGAAGGACCTGATGGTGCACCCGGCGGACGTGCAGGATCCCAAGCTGGAGGCATCGTTCATCGCCCAGATGCTCGGCTTCAAGCCCAAGCACAAGAAGGCGCTGCACAACGAGGTGAAGCTGCTGGCCGACCGGTTGACCCCGGGCGGCGAGGTGGTCGAGGCACGCGTGATTGCGCAGCTCGACCCGGTCGTCGCCGCCAGGATCATGGCGGCCAAGCCGGCCGGGCTGTTTTTGGTCGACAGCGTCCGACGCGACTATCCCACCCGGCGGCAGGCCTCACAGCTGCTCGGCTACACCGACTTCGCCAACAGCGGCCTGGACGGCGCCGGCATCGAGCAGCAATACAACGCGGTGCTGGCCGGGCGCTCGGGTGAACGGCTGGAGGTGCGCGGGCCGGGCGGCGTGTCGCTGGACACGATCACGCTGCGGGCGCCGCGTCCCGGTCGCGACGTGCGGCTGACGATCGAGCGCGCGATCCAGGCCAAGGTGCAGTCGGTGCTGGACGGCACCGTCAAGCAGTTCAGGGCGCACTCGGCGACCGCGATCGTGCTGAATCCAAAGACGGGCGAGATCATGGCGATGGCCACCGCCCCCGGCTACGACAACAATGCCGTCCACCAGCTGCCGACGCGGCGCTTTCACGACATGACCCAGAACATGGCGGTCGAATACTCGTACGAGCCCGGCTCGACGTTCAAGGTGGTGACGATGGCGGCGGCGCTGACCAACCACATCGTCGATCCCTGGACGACGTTCCACGACCTGCCCTACCAGATCAGGGTCGGCGACAAGATCGTGCACGACGATTTCCCACGGCCGGCCAAGACCTTCACCGTCCGCCAGATCCTGCAGGAATCGTCCAACGTCGGCACGGTCACGATCGCCCGCATGGTGGGGCGGACGCTGCTCTCGCAGTGGATCGACAAGTTCGGCTTCGGCCACACCACCGGCGTCGGTCTGCCCGGCGAGGCGCCCGGCATCCTGCTGCCTCCCGACAAGTGGTACGACTCGTCGATCGGCAACATCCCGATCGGCCAGGGCATCGCGGTCACGCCGATGCAGATGGCCGCGATGTACTCGGCGATCGCCAACGGCGGCGTGCTGGTGCAGCCGCACGTGGTGAAGCGGATCCAGGGCCAGCCGGCACCCACCGTCGCAAGCCGCCGGATCCTCGACGCCACCACCGACCGCCGGCTCGTCAACATGCTGAAGGGCGTGGTCGACACCGCCACCGGCACCGGCACGCGAGCGCGCGTGCCCGGCTACACCGTGGCCGGCAAGACGGGCACGGCACAGAAGGCGCTGGCACACGGGCTGGGCTACTCGACCAGCAACTACGTGGCCTCGTTCGTCGGCTTCCTGCCGGCCGACGATCCGCAGCTCGAGGTGCTGGTCGTGGTCGACTCGCCGCGCGGCAACATCTTCGGCGGCATCGTGGCCGCGCCGGCCTTCCAGCAGATCGCCAGCTCGCTGACTCAGCTGTTGGCGATCCCGCCCGATCGCTCGCTGAACTGAGGGCCACGTCGAGGGCGCGGGTTACGCTTTGCTGCCAATGCGACTCGCGACCCTGATCTCGGCGATCGGGCCGCTCGAAGTGCGGGGCAGCACAACGGGCGAGATCGCCGCGCTGAGCTACGACGCGGCCGCGTCGCGGACTGGCGCCCTGCACTTCTGCGTGCCCGGCCTGCGCGCTGACGGCCACGACTTCGCCGGCCAGGCGGCTGAGCGAGGCGCGGCGGCGCTGGTGGTGGAGCGCTTCCTCGAGATCGACCTGCCGCAGCTGCGCGTGCCGTCGTCGCGCTGGGCGATGGGCCCCGCGGCGGACGCCTTCTACGGCCATCCCAGCGGCGAGCTGAGCGTGGTCGGCATCACCGGCACCAACGGCAAGACGACGACGGCCTTCCTCACCCACGCCGTGTTGGCGGCTGCCGGGCTGCGGCCCGGCCTGCTGGGGACGGTGGAGGCGCGGATCGGCGGCCAGCCGGTCGAGGTCGAGCACACCACGCCCGAGAGCATCGACCTGCAGGCGCTCTTGCGCCGTATGCTGGACGTCGGCGACCGCAGCTGCGCGATGGAGGTCTCGTCCCACGCCCTGGCGCTGGGCAGGGTGGAGGGCACCCGGTTCGCCGCGGCGGCGTTCACGAATCTGACCCAGGACCACCTCGACTTCCATCCAACCATGGAGGACTACCTGGCGGCCAAGCGGCGCCTGTTCGAGGGCGGCCGCTGGCCGGCCGCGATCAACATCGGCGACCCCTACGGCCGGCGGCTGGCGGCAGAGGTGCCGGGCACGGTGCTGACCTATGCCGCCGACGGCGAGACGGCCGATGTGCGCCCTCACGCGCTCGAGATCGGTGCCGGCGGCTCGATCGCGCTGATCGCGCGCACGCCGCGCGGGCTGTTGCCGCTGGACGTGCGGCTGCGGGGAATGTTCAACGTCGAGAACGTGCTGTGCGTGGTGGCCATCGGCGAGCTGCTCGAGCTGCCGCACGAGGCGGTGCGGGCCGGCATCGCCGCGCTCCAGGGCGTTCCCGGCCGGTTCGAGCCGGTCGATGCCGGCCAGCCGTTCACGGTGCTGGTCGACTACGCCCACACGCCCGACTCGCTCGACAACGTGCTGCGGGCGGCGCGGGCGATCACCGGCCGCCGGCTGGTGGTGGTGTTCGGCTGCGGCGGCGATCGCGATCGCGGCAAGCGCCCGCTGATGGGCGCGGTCGCCCGCCGGCTGGCCGACCGCGCGATCGTCACCACCGACAATCCGCGCAGCGAGGACGCGGCCGCGATCGTGGCCGAGATCACCGGTGGCGTCGAGATGGAGGTCGAGCTCGACCGCCGGTGCGCGATCGAGCTGGCGGTGGCCGCAGCCGCACCCGGCGACGTGGTCGTGATCGCGGGCAAGGGACACGAGCAGGGCCAGCAGTTCGCCGACCGCACGCTGCCGTTCGACGATCGTACGGTGGCACGCGAGGCGCTGGCCGCCATGCTGGCGGAGACATGATCGAGATCGACGCCGCCCAGATCGCCGTCCTGACCGGAGGCAGCGGCGACGTCGAGGCGGTCGTGCAGGGAGTCACGATCGACTCCCGGCAGGTGGCCGCGGGCGACCTGTTCGTCGCGCTGCCCGGCAGCCGCAGCGACGGCGTGCGCCACGTCGACGAGGCGCTGGCGGCGGGGGCGGTGGCGGCGCTGGTGCCGCGCGGCTCGCCGGGACCGGGCCGGATCGAGGTGGACGACGTGCTCGATGCGCTGGGCATCCTCGCCCGCGAGGTGCGGCTGCGGTCGCGGGCGCGGGTGGTCGCGATCACGGGATCGACGGGCAAGACCTCGACCAAGGACATCCTGGCCGCACTGCTCGAGCCTCACCTGACGGTGGTCGCCAGCCGCCAGAACGAGAACAATGAGCTGGGCGTGCCGCTGACGCTGCTTCGGATCGAGCGCGACACCGAGGCGGCGGTGGTCGAGATGGCGATGCGCGGCGTCGGCGAGATCGCGCACCTGGCCGCCATCGCCGCGCCCGAGATCGGACTGATCACGGGCATCGGGCCCGTGCATCTGGAGCTGCTCGGCAGCGTCGGCCGGGTGGCTGCCGCCAAGGCCGAGCTGCTGGCCGCGCTGCCCGCCGACGGCCTGGCCGTGGTGCCGCACGGCGAGCCGCTGCTGGCGGAGTATGTCGACAGCCTGCGCTGTCCGTACGTCACGTTCGGCGGCGGGCCGGGCGCCGGTGTCCAGCTGCTCGGTTTCCGGCGGGTGGCTGGGGGCGGCGAGGCGGACATCGCGGTGCGGGGTCGAACCCTGTCGGTGCCCGTGAGCTTCACGTCGCAGCACAATGCCATCAACCTGACCGCCGCCGTCGCCGTGTACGACGCGCTCGGCCTGCCGCTCGAGCACGTCGCCGAGGGGGCGCGGCGGGTGCGCTTCTCGCGCTGGCGGGGCGAGGAGATCCCGCTGCCCGGCGGGGGGCTGCTGATCGCCGACTGCTACAACGCCAATCCGACGTCGATGCGGGCCGCGCTGGTGCACCTCGGCGACGCCGCCGGTGGCCGGCGGCGGGTGGCGGTGCTGGGCGACATGGCCGAGCTGGGCGCCGGTGCCGAGGGCTATCACCGCCAGGTGGGCGATCTCGCGCGCGACCTTGCGATCGAGCTCGTGATCGGCATCGGGCCGCTCGCCCGCGGCTACGGCGGCCTCTGGTTCGCCGGCGTCGACGAGGCGCTGCGGGAGCTGCCGGGGCTGATCCAGCCCGATGACGCCGTGCTGGTCAAGGC
>JAWVEC010000198.1:0-19617 GCA_033856975.1 Gaiellales bacterium | reverse complement strand
CACGATCGTCAGCACCGGTGTCCAGTCACGGATGAAGCGGCCGCTGGAGTTGGTGTACAGCGCCGCCGCCAGCATCAGCATCATCACGTGCCCAGGCCCGGGTGTGCCTCCGCGCGCGATGTTGACCGCGGCCAGGATGATCCCCGAGCCCAGCAACACCAGCGAGAGGCTGCGCCTGATCCGCATGGCGCCCATGCTTTGGGAGCGCTCGGAGCGGTCGACCATCCACTCGAAGCGGTCGAGCACCCGCAGCGTGGCGCGGAACGGAGCAAGCAGGTCGGGCATGTCGCGGCTACATCGGCAGATCTGGCGCGAACTCTGAGTCCAAACGGCGCTCGCGGCTGCGTCTACAGCTTGGCCCGGAACAGCGCCTGCACCTGCTTGGCGTCCGCCCGTCCCTGTGTGCGCTTCATCACCTGCCCGACCAGCGCGTTCACGACCCCGTCCTTGCCGGCGCGGAACTGCTCGACGAAGGCCGGGTTGGCGGCGATCACCTCGTCCACGATCGCCTCCAGCTCGCCGCTGTCGCCGATCGAGGCCAGGCCGTGGCGCTCCACCAGCTGCGCCGGGTCGGCCCCGGGGTCATCCACCATCAGCGCGTACACCTGCTTTCCGATCGTGCTGGTGATCGATCCCGTGGCGATCAGCTCGATCAGGGCGGCCAGGGCGACGGCCGGGAGCGTGTCGATCGGGGAGGGACGCGTGTTCAGCACCCAGTCAGCGGACGTCTTGGCATCGCCCGACGCGGCCGCAACCGCCTCGAAGTAGTCCGCCAGGCGGGCCTCCGAGTTGAGCGCGGTGGCGTACTGCGCCGGCAGGCCGTGATCCGCCTGGAAGCGGGCGATGCGGGCAGCGGGCAGCTCTGGGAGAGTGGCCCGCATACGCTCGATCAGCTCGGAGCTGGGCGCCAGCGGCACCAGGTCGGGCTCCGGAAAGTAGCGGTAGTCATGCGCCTGCTCCTTGGAGCGCAGGCTGCGCAACGACCGCGTGCCCGGGTCATAGTGCAGCGTCTCCTGCGCGATCGTCCCGCCCTCCTCCAAGACGGCGATCTGGCGCCGGATCTCGGCCGCCATGCCCTCGCCCAGGAACTTGAACGAGTTCATGTTCTTGAGCTCGGTCTTGGTGCCGAGCTGCGACGAGCCGGCCGGTCGCACCGAGACGTTGGCGTCGCACCGCAGCGAGCCCTTCTCCATGTCGCAGTCGGACACGCCGACCGTCTGAAGCGTGTTCTTGAGCAGAGCGAGAAAGCCGACCGCCTGCTCCGGCGAGCGCATGTCCGGCTCGGTCACGATCTCGACCAGCGGCGTACCGCAGCGGTTGAAGTCGACCAGCGAGTAGTCGGAGCCGCCGATCCGGCCGGCCTCGCCGCCGGCGTGCACCAGCTTGGCCGCGTCCTCCTCCAGGTGCGCCCGCGTGATGCCGATCCGCAGGCCGTCCACCTCGAGCTGCCCGGGGCCGCAGATCGGCTCGTCGTACTGGCTGATCTGGTACGCCTTGGGGCTGTCCGGATAGAAGTAGTTCTTGCGATGGAACTGGCTGCGACCGGCGATGTCGCAGTTGAGCGCCAGCCCGATCTGGATCGCCTTCTCGACCGCTCCCTGGTTGATCCGCGGCAGCACGCCCGGGTGGCCGAGGCAGAGCGGGCAGGTGAGCGTGTTGGGCTCGGCGCCAAACCGGTTCTCGCAGGCGCAGAACATCTTGGTGGCGGTGTTCAGCTGCACGTGGATCTCGAGCCCGATCACCGGCTCCCAGGCTGTGCCCGCATCGCTCATGCGCTCGCCTCCCGCATCGCGGGCGGCACCGGATCGAAGCCCAGGTCTCGCTCCAAGGCGTGCGCGGCGGCCAGAATCCGGTTCTCCGAGAAGGCCGCTCCGATCAACTGCAAACCCACCGGCAGTCCGTCCGAGAGGCCGCAGGGAAGCGAGATGCCGGGCAGGCCGGCCAGGTTGACCGGGACGGTCAGAACATCGCAGGCGTACATCGCCCAGGGATCGTCGATGCGGGCGCCGATCGGGAAGGCGACGGTCGGCGACGCCGGGGTGGCGATCAGGTCGACCTGCGAGAAGGCATCATCGAAGTCGCGCCGGATCAGCGTGCGGACGCGCTGGGCGGTTCCGTAGTAGGCGTCGTAGTAGCCGGCCGAGAGCACGTAGGTGCCGAGCATGATGCGCCGCTTGACCTCGGCCCCGAACCCCCGCGATCTGGTGCGGCCGTACATCTCGACGACCGTGTCGCCCGGCTCTTCCAGCCGCAGCCCATAGCGGACGCCGTCGAAGCGGGCGAGGTTGGCGGACGCCTCGGCTGGGGCGATCAGGTAGTAGGCGGGCAGCGCGTGCGCCGCATGCGGCAGCGTGATCACGCGCAGCGTCGCGCCCAGCGCCTCGGCCCGTGACAGCGCGGCGTCGAACGCGGCCCGCACGCCCGGCTCGACGCCGTGCGCCAGCAGGTCGTCGGGCACGCCGATGCTCAACCCCCGCAGGTCGCCGTCGTCGGGTACGCGCACCGGTTCCGGCAGTGCCACCGAGGTCGAGTCGCAGGCGTCGTGACCGGCGATCACCTGCAGCGCCAGCGCCGCATCGCGCACCGTGAGCGCGAACGGCCCGACCTGGTCGAGCGAGCTGCCAAACGCGATCAGGCCGTGCCGGGAGACCGCGCCGTAGGTCGGCTTCAATCCCACGACGCCGCACAGGGCGGCCGGCTGGCGGATCGAGCCGCCGGTGTCCGTGCCCAGCGCGAGCGGCGCAAACCCGGCCGCAACGGCTGCGGCCGAGCCGCCGCTGGAGCCTCCGGGCACCAGCGACTCGTCCCACGGGTTATGGGTGACGCCGAAGGCCGAGTGCTCCGTCGAGGAGCCCATCGCGAACTCGTCCATGTTCGTCTTGCCGAGCGGGATCAGGCCCGCCTGGCGGGAGCGTGTCACCACGCCGGCGTCGAACAGCGGCCGGTGGCCGGCCAGGATCCGCGAGCCGGCGGTCGTCTCTTCGCCGCGCGTGCAGAGGATGTCCTTGAAGGCGATCGGGACGCCCTGCAGGCCACTGCGTCCATCGCGATCGAACCCATCGGCCTCGTCCAGCGCCGCCTCCCGACGGGTGCGCAGGAAGCAGTGCAGCCGCTCGTCGTGCGTCTCGATCCGCTCCAGATACGCCTCGACCAGCTCGCGGCACGAGACGTCCCCTGCATCGAGCAACTCGACGCAGCGCTCGGCGGTCAATCCCAGCGTGGCGACGCTCATGACGTCGGCGGAACCCGAAACGTGCCGTCCTGCGCCGAGGGTGCGTTCGCAAGCACCTCGTCCAGCGGCCAGCTCGGGCGCAGGCGGTCGGGGCGTGTGACGTTCTCGAGATCGAGGGCGTGCGCCGTCGGCGGCACCTCTGCCAGATCGAGTCCGGCCAGCGCCTGCACGTGGTTCAGGATGCCCGACAGCTGCTCTGACATGCGCGAAACCTCGTCGTCGTCGAGCGAGAGATTGGCAAGACGGGCGACGTGGAGAACGTCGTCAGCGGAGATGGCCATCGGCGAGAGGATAGACGACGGCCGCGCGGGCACCCGGGGGAAGGTGCGGGACGCGCGGCCGTCGCCGTTCGGCCTAGACCAGGCGTACGCCGCTGGCCTGCAGGCCCTTGTTGCCCTGGGCGACCTCGAACTCGACCCGCTGCCCCTCGGCAAGGCTCTTGTAACCGTCACCCTGGATCTCCGAGAAGTGCACGAAAACGTCCTCGCCGCCCTCCTGCTGGATGAATCCGTAACCTTTCTCGTTGCTGAACCACTTGACCGTACCTTCTGCCAACCTACTCGTCCTCCTCGAGGAAAAACCGCGGGACCGGTATGGACCGCTTCTTCTGAGTCGGGCGAATATAGAGCACGTTCCGGACGGCTGCAAATGGCCGCCGCGTGGGCTCAGAGGTGGCGAAGGCGCGCGGCGTCGAGCGTGTTTGAGAGCAGCATCGCGATCGTCATCGGGCCAACTCCGCCCGGCACGGGGGTGATCGCACCCGCCACCCGCGATGCGCTCTCGTAGTGAACATCGCCCACCAGCCCCGACTCGGTGCGGTTGACACCGACGTCGATCACGGTCGCTCCCGGCTTGACCATCTCGCCGGTGATCATCTCGGGGCGGCCGACAGCAGCGACCAGGATGTCGGCGCGGCGTATCACGTCGGCCAGATCACGCGTCTTGGAGTGCGCGATCGTGACCGTCGCATTCTGGTGCAGCAGCAGCAGCGCCACCGGCTTGCCGACGATGTCCGACCGGCCGACCACGACCGCATCCGCGCCCTGGACGGGAATCTCATACGCCCGCAGCAGTTCCATCACCCCAACCGGCGTGCAGGGGCGCAATCCAGGCTGGTTGGCGACCAGCCGCCCGACGCTGACGGGGTGGAAGCCGTCCACGTCCTTGGATGGGTCGATCAGCTCGAGCACGGGCTTTGAGTCGAGCGCGCCGGGCAGGGGAAGCTGGACAAGGATACCGTCCACCCGCTCGTCTGCATTCCACCGCGCCACCGCCGCCTCGACCTCATCCTGGCTGGCCGTGGACGGCAGGCTTTCGTGGAACGAGCCCATCCCGACCTCGCGACAGCGCTCGCCCTTACTCGAGACGTACACCTGTGAGGCCGGATCCTCGCCCACTAGGATCGTCACCAGCCCAGGCGTGTGGCCGGTCTGCGACACGAACTCGGCAACGCCGGCCGTCACGCGAGTGCGCACCGCTTCGGCCGTCGCCTTGCCATCGATGATCGTTGCCATAGCGGCGCACGATACCCAAATGTTCGTCCATTCGGGTGATGGCGGCATCGGCGGTGACCGCATACATCTGTGAAGGCGTTCCACAGCGGCAGGTTCCCCCGAATAGGGGAAATCCACCCGAAGGTCTCAAGCCGGAGGGTGATCTGCCGAAACAGTACCTACAGGATGCACGCCCACCCGGCAGCGTCCCAGAGTTTGACGAAGGAGGTGAATTCCTTGATCGAGTACCTGAGCCGCCTTATTGCGGACCTCAAGGAGGAGTCGGGCCAGACGATGGCTGAGTACGCCGTTGTCCTCGGCGTCATCACCATCGCCGTGGTCGTCACCCTCGGCCTCCTGAGCACCAAGATCTCCGCCGTTCTCTCCAGCGTGATCACCGCCATGTAATACTGGCGATCCCGGCGGGTCTCCGATGCTTTATGGCATCGGGGACCCGCCTTTCTCTCTTTCCCGAGTCCCACTTCAGCGAGGATGGCGTGTTCAAGCGACGCAAGACAAACGAGCATGGACAGGCGGTCGTAGAGTTTGCCATGATCCTTCCCGTACTGCTGCTGATCCTGTTTGCGATCCTGCAGTTCGGCGTCGTCTTCAACAACTACATCCAGGTCACCGCAGCCGCCCGCGAGGGCGCCCGCAAGGCGGCCGTCAGCCGAAGCCTGGGCACCTCCGCAGCCGAGACCGCGGCCACCAGTTCTGCCAAGAGCGCGGCCCCCGGCCTGACCGCCGGCAGCGTCTCGGTGACGTTCCCCAACAGCCCCACGTTCGCGCAGGGCTCGGACGTCACGGTACAGGTCACCTACCCCTACGCGATCAGCATCATCGGTCTCGTCGTCTCGTCGGGCAACCTCAGCTCGTCGACGACCATGCGGGTTGAGTAACAATTAGCGCTCCGCGCGAATCAACCACCCAAATGGGTGCTGCGGAAATCGCAGTGTTGACCGACAGTGAGGTGTGACTGCGGGCGCCCACCCGCATCGCTCGCTCCCTCCCATCCCCCGCGAGGTCTCAAAGCCACATGATCCGACGCTCCGCTCATCACCCGTCGCTCTCCGAGCGTGGCCAGTCGCTTGTGCTGATCACCGTCTTCATGATGTCGCTGCTAGGCATGGCGGCGCTGGCGATCGACGCCGGCTCGTGGTACCAGACCAAGCGCTCCGTGCAGGCCTCCGCCGACTCGGCTGCCCTGGCCGGCGCGTCGCAGCTGCCCGCAGGCTGGACGCCGGCACAGACCGCTGCGCAGACGGAGTACGCGAACAACGGCCAGGCGAGCGACACGGTCACGTATCAGAACACCACCAACCTCGCATCCAACGATACGGTGACCGTGACGGCGACGCGGTCCTCCACCAGCTTCTTCGCCCGTCTGTTCGGTTTCACGAGCGCGAACATCACCGCCACGGCATCGGCCACCATAGAGTCGTACACGACCGTGCAGAGCACCGGCCAGGTCATGCCCTGGGGCATCATGAAGGCGTCGTGGACGCTCGGCTCCTCCTACTCGATCTACACCGACGGCACCTCGCCCAACAACGGCGCGCTCTCGCTGAACGTGAAGAGCGGCACCACCTGCAGCGGGACGTCCGGCGGTAGCGACTACAAGAACACGATCAACGGCAGCACCATCCCCTGCGACATCGCGGTGGGCGACCTCGAGAACGTCAAGACCGGTCAGAACACGGGCCCCACCTCGCAGGGCATCGACGGCCGCGTCTGCAGCACCTGCTGGAAGACGCTGAGCCAGATCGTCCAGTTCACCTCGGGTGGTCAGGCCACCATTCTGCTGCCGAGCAGCCCGCAGCTCTTGCTGCTGCCGGTGGTCGAGAACCTGAACGGGAGCACGACCTGGCCCTCGGGCAGCGGCCAGGTGCGCGTGATCGGCTTCGCGTGGTTCGTGCTCACGCCGCAGCCCGGATACACCAACGGCGGCAAGACCGTCCTGGGTACGTTCGTCGGCCTCAGCGGCCCTCAGAACGGCTGGGCCAGCGGTGCCTATAACTCTCAGGCGAGCACCGCAACCACCGTCCTGCTGACCTCGTAGTCGCGCGGCCGCGGACTCGCGCTGCGGATATCTCCGTCAGCGCTCAAGTCCCGCGCCGACCCTGCCGATAGCACCCCAGCTAGGTCTTACGTCTTCATCCGTCCCAAGTGAGTGAGGCAGCCGCATGACGTACAACGTCCGTAACATCGCGATCGCGCTGGTTTTGGCCGGCATCGCCGCGTTTCTGGTGATCATGTACACCGGCAACGTCCAGAAGCAGGCCAAGGATTCGCAGCAGGCCACCTCGGTTCTGGTTGCGACATCCAACATCGCCGCCGGCACGAGCGTCGCTGATGCCATCTCCGGCGGCCAGATCCAGGCCCGCTCGGTGGTACAGCAGGACGTCATCGTCGGCGCCCTGACGGACGAGAAGTCGCTCAACAGCGGCTACGTCACCAAGCAGGATCTGTACTCGGGCCAGCAGGTCACGGTGGACATGTTCGCACCGTCCGACGAGACAGGCGTCACGAGCCAGATCAAGCAGAACTACCGCGCCATCCAGTTCGCGATCGACAGCAACTCGATCCTGGGCGGAACGCTGCAGGCCGGCGACCACGTCGACCTGGTGGGTACCTACACGGTGCACCCGCCCGACGGCCTGCCCGACTACGACGTCAGCCGCATCATCGTGCCCGACGTGCTGGTGCTGAAGGCGCCCGCCGCCGACACGGCGACCGGTGGTCTGACCGCGACCAACGCCAAGCCTCCGGTGATCCTGTCGCTGCCCGACACGGTCATCCCCAAGGTCACCTTCACCCTGCATGGTGGCGACGGAGCCCTGTGGCTCGTGCTGCGGCCCGGTAGCGGCTCGCAGAACGGCCCGATCACACTGGCCACGGTCAAGTCCGTGATCTTCGACGGGCTGAACGCCCGCCAGATCCAGCAGGCGTTCGGTTACCCGAAGGGGGTGGGCAAGTGAGCGTTTCGCCGATCAAGGTCTTCATCACCGGCGCGGCCAACGGCCTGGCCGAGGTTCGCGAAGGACTCGCCGACCACCCCGAGGTGGAGCTCGTCGGCACCGCGGCTGATCCTGGCAAGGCCGGCACCAAGCTGGCCGAGTCGGGCGCCCAGGTGATCCTGCACGGCACCACCGCGACCGACCATGTTCCGACAGCCGAGATCGAGTCGATCCGCGGCGTCACCGCTGCGCCGATCGTGCTCGTCACGTCGGCCAGCGCCAACGCGATCCTGTCCGAGGCGCTGGCGGCCGGCATCTTCGATGTCGTCCTGCTGCCTCAGCTCACCGACGGCATCGTGTTCACGATCAAGAAGGCGCACTCGCTGGCGGCGGGCCGCCCCGCGGGAGCGGCAGCCAAGGCAACGTCCAGCATCGAGGGCAAGGTCGTGACCTTCTTCTCGCCCAAGGGCGGAGCGGGCAAGACCGTGCTGGCCTGCAACCTGGCCGCCACGTTCGCCCGCCAGCAGCACCGCAAGACGCTGCTGCTCGACCTCGACCTGCAGTTCGGAGATGCCGCGATCATGATGGGCATCGAGCCCGAGAAGACGATCTATGACCTGGTCATGGCGCGTCGCGAGCTCGACTCCGACTCGCTGGCCGGCTACGTCACGGCACACCAGTCCGGTGTGCACGTGCTGCCGGCGCCGCTTCGGCCGGAGGATGCCGAGCTGGTCACCGAGGAGCGCCTCGGCCACCTGTTCGCAGTCGCCAAGGAGAGCTACGACGTGATCGTCGTCGACACTCCGCCCTTCTTCCACGGGCCGGTGCTGTCGACGCTGGATCGCACCGATCAGCTGGTGCTGGTCGCCTCCCTGGACGTTCCGTCGGTCAAGAACGTGAAGCTGACGATGCAGACGCTCGATCTTTTGCACTACCCCAAGGAGCGGCGTCATCTGCTGCTCAACCGCTCCGGCTCGAAGGTGGGCCTCAAGCCCCAGGAAGTCGAGCGGGCGCTGGAGATGAAGGTCGAGTTCGAGGTGCCGGTCGACCGCGAGGTGGCCGTCTCGGTCAACCGCGGCGTACCGCTGGTGCTCTCGAATCCCCGATCCGGTGTTGCAAAGGCGCTGCAGGATATGGCCGACAAGCTCGTCCCCCAGCGGACGGCGGCGGCTGGTACCGGCGGCGGCAAGAAGTTCCGAAGGAAGGGATAGCCCGTGTCGCTTCAGTCTCGCATCCAGGTCGCGGGGCAGGATGGAGCCGAGGCCGAGGCGGGTCAGGAGCAGGGCAAGGTTGCCGCTGCTACTGAGCGCACCTCGGTCGTCTCGGATCCCTTCGCCGACCTCAAGACCCGCGTTCACAAGGACATCATCGCCCGGCTCGGCCCGCGTCTGTTCAACTCCGACCCGGGCACCGGCGACAACGATCTCGAGGCCACGGTCAACGAGGCCGTGACCGAGGTGCTGGCGCTCGAGAAGACGCCGCTGACGCGGCAGGAGCGCCAGGACATCATCCGCCAGATCTCGGACGACATCCTCGGCTATGGGCCGCTGGAGCCGTTCCTGCGCGATGACTCGATCACGGAGATCATGGTCAACGACTGCCGCACGATCTACATCGAGCGTCACGGCAAGATCACGCGCACCAACGCGCAGTTCGTCGACGACCAGCACCTGCTGCGGATCATCGACAAGATCATCAGCCGCATCGGCCGGCGCATCGACGAGTCGTCGCCGTACGTCGACGCCCGTCTGCCGGACGGCTCGCGTGTCAACGCGATCATCCCGCCGCTGGCCGTTCGCGGCTCGGCGCTGACGATCAGGAAGTTCCGCAAGGACCCGTTCACGATGCCCGACCTGATCAAGTTCGGCACGCTCACGCACAAGTCGGGGCAGTTCCTCGAGGCCTGCGTGCGCGGCAAGCTGAACATCCTGATCTCGGGCGGTACCGGTTCCGGTAAGACCACCACCCTGAACGTGCTGTCGGCGGCGATCCCGTCCGACGAGCGCATCATCACGGTGGAGGACGCGGCCGAGCTGCAGCTCAAACAGGAGCACGTGATCACGCTCGAGTCTCGCCCCGCCAACATCGAGGGCAAGGGTCAGGTCACGATCCGCGACCTGGTGCGGAACACGCTGCGTATGCGGCCTGACCGCATCATCATCGGAGAGTGCCGTGGTCCCGAGACCGTGGACATGCTTCAGGCCATGAACACCGGCCATGACGGCTCGCTCACCACCGTCCACGCAAACAACCCGCGTGACGCTCTCGCCCGTACCGAGACGCTGGTGCTGACCGCGGGCGTCGATCTGCCGCTGCGCGCCATCCGCGAGCAGATCTCGAGCGCGTTCGACCTGGTCGTGCAGGTGTCGCGGCTGGTGGACGGCACCCGCCGCATCACCCACGTCACCGAGGTGCTGCGGATGGAGTCCGACGTCGTCACGCTGCAGGACGTGTTCATCGCCAAGCCGGTCGAGAACGCCGCCGAGCAGGCCGAGACCGGACATCGGCTGCTGGGCCCGCTCACGTGCACCGGCATCAAGCCGCACTTCCTCGACAAGATGGCCGGCAACGGTGTCAACCTCCCGCCGAACTTCTTCCTCCCCGAGACGGGCGAGCGAACCGCGAGCGCATCAGCCGCCGGAGTGTTCGGGCGGGCGGTGGGACAGTGATGCGGCGACGCATCGCGATCCTGACCGCGCTGATCACCCTGGTCGCAGCCGCTCCGGCCGCGGCCAGCGGCGCGCTGACGGTGAAGAAGGTCGATACCAGCGGCTTTCCGACCATGCGCGTGACCGTGCAGACCGGCGTCGCCGGGCACGCTCCCGACCTCACGATCAGCGAGAACGGGGTGCCTGCCCGCAACCTCACCCCCGTCGATCCCGGCGCACCTGCCGCGATCGCGCTGGTGATCGACACCTCGAACAGCATGAAGGGCCAGAAGCTGACGGATGCGATCTCGGCGGCGTCCGGCTTCGTCAGCACCCAGAAGGACGGCAACCTGCTTGCCGTCTACGGTTTCGACTCGCAGCCTTACCCGGCCGCGCGGCTGTCTCCGGACAAGACCGAGATCGTGACCGCGATCAGCCAGCTGGGCACGGGCGGGGCATCCGGTACCTCGCTCTACGGGGCGATCCAGATGGCCGCGACCGATCTGCGTGCCGCACCGGCACAGCGCCGGATCATGATCCTGCTGACCGACGGCGCGTCCAGCTCGGATACCGCCACGCTCGACCAGGCCCTGACCGCCGCGACGGACGCCGGCGTCGATGTCTACCCGATCGGCATCGCCACCACCGGCAGCGCGCAGACCGCGCTCGACCAGCTCGCCAAGGAGACCGGCGGCACCGCCTCGGTGGCGACCAACTCCTCGGCCCTGGCCAGCATCTACGACACCATCACCACCGAGCTGACCACGTCCTACACCTATCTCTATCAGAGCGGGGTGGCACCCGGCGAGCCGCTCAAGCTGGACATCGCCGCGAAGGGCCTGGGCAGCGTCAGCCAATCGCTGAAGGCGCCCGGCCAGATCGCGCCCCCGGTCAAGAGCGGCGGCGGACTCCAGCTGCCACAGGGCGCCGTGGGACGGATCGTGCTGGCGGCGAGCGTCGGCCTGTTCGTGCTGCTGGCGATGGCCCTGCTGCTGTCGGCCCGACCGAGCGTGATCCTGCACAAGCGGATCGCGCCCTACACCGATCAGAAGAAGCGCGCCGACGCCGAGGCGGCGGAAGCCGACCCCTCGCGGCTGAGCATTCTGCACCAGCTGTTCATCGCGACGGAGCGGATCATCGGCTCGATGAACTTCTGGAAGCGGATGTCGTCGATGCTCGAGCAGGCCGACCTGCCGCTGCGAACCGCCGAGCTGTTCTACATCCAGATGGGCGCGGCGCTGCTGAGCGGCGTGCTGGTCTCTGTGGTGCTGGGCAAGCGGGGCCTGTTCGCGCTGGCGGCGCTCCTGGTCGGCGCGGTGGCGCCGGTGCTGTTCGTGCGGATGAAGGCCAAGAAGCGGCTGTCGCTGTTCGAGAACCAGCTGCCTGAGACGCTGATCACGATGGCAGCCTCGCTGAAGGCCGGTCACGCGTTCAACCAGGCGGTGCAGAGCGCCGTCCAGGAGGGCGCAGAGCCGACCGCCAAGGAGTTCTCGCGGGTGGTGGCCGAGATCCAGCTGGGAGCTCCCTCCGAGCAGGCGCTGCAGGCGATGGCCGACCGCATGGACTCGTACAACTTCGGCTTCGTCGTGATGGCGGTCAACATCCAGCGCACGGTCGGCGGCAGCCTGGCCGACATCCTCGACACCGTCTCGGACACGGTGCGCCAGCGCCAGCAGTTCTCCAAGAAGGTGAAGGCGCTGACCGCCCAGGGCCGCATGTCCGCCTACGTGCTGATCGCGATGCCGTTCCTGATGGGACTGGCGATTTTCGCGCTCAACCCGTCGTACATGTCCATCCTGTTCATCACCGCCATCGGCAAGATCATGATCGTCGGCTCGCTGATCATGATGGCCATCGGCTCGATGATCATCCGCAAGATCGTTTCGTTCAAGGAGTAGTGGCATGCTGATCATCCTCGGAATCGGATTCTTCTGCAGCGCCGTGTACGTGCTGCTCACTGGGCTGACCGTTCGCCAGCGCGAGGTTGCGCTGTCGGTGCGTCGAGCCAAGCGCTACGGCACGCGCAACACGCGCGAGCTGGAGACGCGGCGCAGCGTCAACGACCGGCTGCTGGGCCCGATGGCTGCGCGGCTGGCCGGCGTGACGATGAAGCTGATGCCGAAGACCAACCCCGACCAGATCGCCAACAAGCTGCTCTCCGCCGGGCTGGCGCGCTCGCTCTCGCCGCAGGCCTACCTGGCGCTCAAGGCCGGCATGGGCGGCCTGTTCATCCTGTTTGGGCTGTTCACGATCATCACCGGCGCGATGGTTCCCGCCTTCGGCTTCCTGATCGCGGTGATGGGCGCGGCGATCGGCTTCATCGCGCCCGACTTCGTCATCAACAACCGCATTCGCGGCCGCAAGGATCAGATGCGGTCGGAGCTGCCGAACGTGCTCGACCTGCTCTGCGTCTCGGTCGAGGCCGGGCTCGGCTTCGATCAGGCGCTGGTGAAGCTGAACGAGCGCATGGAAGGGCCGCTGGTGGACGAGTTCGGCCTGGTGCTGCACGAGATGCGCATCGGTCAGAGCCGCTCGGCGGCGCTGAAGAACCTCTCCACCCGCGTCGAGGCGCCCGAGGTGGCGCAGTTCGCGCGCGCCATCATCCAGGCTGACCAGCTCGGCATCTCACTCTCGCGGATCCTGCGCGTGCAGTCGCAGGACATGCGGCTTCGCCGCCAGCTGGCGGCCGAGGAGAAGGCGATGAAGGCACCGGTGAAGATGCTCTTCCCGACCGTGATCTTCATCTTCCCCTCGATGTTCGTGGTCGCGCTCGGCCCGGCTGCCCTGAACCTGATGAAGAGCTTCGGCGGCGGCTGAGAGCTCGGGCGGTCAGCCGCCCGGCTTGGCGCGCGTGCGCGGAGCCGGCGCGGGATAGGTGATGATGCGCACCTCGAGCGTGTCCGCCCCGCTTCTGACGGTGCGTCGCGTCTCGCTGCGTGATGTCGTCGGAACGCGCTTCATGCTGCTCTCATCGGCAGACGGATCGGGAGCCTGAACCGTTACCCGCTGGTAGCCTTGGCTGGTTCGGGCGACGTGGCCGAGTGGTTAGGCAGAGGCCTGCAAAGCCTCGTACAGCGGTTCGATTCCGCTCGTCGCCTTGGTCGCTCCTTGCAGACCGGCTTGCAAGATCCGACTCTGCTGGTAGATGCCGGCGCAAGCTCCCGAGTCCCGCGACAAGGCGGGCAGTGCGGCCACACGGCGATATCGCTCAGATTGCGACAGGCGCCGTCTCGTGCACCGCGAGCAGCTCGGCGCTTCGCAACGCCAGCGATCCCTGCCCCGCGATGGCCGCGATCGTGCCCACGGCGCGGTCCGAGAACGAGCTGCCCAGCACCACCAGCAGGCCGCCGTTGAGCGGCGCCAGCGCGGCGAGGTCGGCCGAGCCGGAGGCCGGCAGCGAGAGCGCCGGCAGCTCGGCCAGGCCGATCACCTCAACCTCGTCGCTGAGCGGATGCCCAGCGTGCATCGCCGCCAGCCCCACCGATCGCACGGATCGGTCTCCGCACGCGGCCAGGATGCGATGCCGGCCATCGGCCCCAGGATCACGGGCGACGATCGCGGCGGCGGTCGAGCCGGTCAGGTCGCGGGCGGTGCGCACGACGTGAGCGGCGACGGCCGAAACCGACGGGTCGGCGGCGGCCATGGTGGCGATCTCGAGCAGTGCCTTGGCGACCGCCACCGAGCGTCGCTCAGCCTCCAGCAGCCGCGCGTTCTCAAACGCCACCGCGGCCTGCGCCGCCAGCAGCTCGAGCAGGCGCACGGAGAGCATCGAGAACTGGTCGAGCCCGAGCTTGCTGAGCACGATCACGCCGATCGTGCGGCGCTCGTATCGGAGCGGCACGGCCAGGATCGACTCGTCGATCTGGGCGCTGCCCTCGATGTCCTCGGCGAACTCGCAGTGCTGCGCGTCGGGGATGCACAGCGTCTGACCGCGCTGGGCGGCGGTGCCGGTGATGCCCTCGCCCATCTCGCAGCGCAGCGCGTCGAACGTCTCGCCGGCGTACTCCGACAGCATGCCGCCGAACGCGATCGGCTCCAGCGTGCGGTGATCGTCGCCCAGCAGGTAGACGCGGGCGTTGTGGTAGTCGATCATCGTCCGCAGCTCGGCCACGATCGTCTCGGCGATCTGCCAGACATCGTTCAGCCGGTTGAGCTTGCCGGCCAGTCCGCCCAGCAGCCGGATCTGCGTCAACGACTCGAGCTCGGCCTTGCGGCCGCCACTCGATCGCCGCCCGGCGCGCTGGGCGCGCACGGCCGTCGAGTAGCTGGCGGCGCGATCCTTGCCGCGCTCCTTGGCCGCGTACAGCGCCGCGTCGGCGGCGGCCAGCAGCTCGGTCGGGTTCTTCGCGTCGCTGGGAAACGCGGCCACGCCGCACGACACCGTCACCGGGCGCACGCCGGGCATCGCGCGCACCCGCGCGCACAGCCGGTCGGCCGCGGCCTTGGCCGCCCGCTTGCTGGTCTCGGGCAGCAGGATCGCAAACTCCTCACCGCCCACCCGGAACGCGGCGTCGGTGGTGCGCAGCGTCTCGGCGGCGGCCGCGGCCACCCGCCGCAGCACCACGTCGCCCTCCTGATGGCCGTGGACATCGTTCAGCAGCTTGAAGTCGTCGAGATCGAAGGTGACCAGTGCCAGCTGGCGGCGATACCGGTTGGCCCGCTCGACCTCGTCCCGCACCCGCTCGTGATAGGTGCGGTGGTTGAACAGGCCCGTCAGCCAGTCGGTCTGCGCCTCGCGCAGCAGCTGCTCGCGGTTCTGGGTGTTGTCCAGCGCCAGCGCCGCCAGGTCGGCGAAGTGACAGATCAGCTCGAACTCGTGATCGTCGAAGCCCACGCCCTCACCCAGCCGGTAGACGTTCAGCGTGCCGATCGTCCGGTCGCGCACGACCAGCGGCACGACCGCGATCGACTCGGGCTCGCTCTCGGTGCCGGGCACGATCTGGATGCGCGGATCGAGCTGGGCCTGCGGCACGTTCTGTGCGGTGCCGTGCTCGACCACCCACCCGGTCAGCCCACAGCCCATCGCAAGCGGCGCGTCGAGGATCTCGGCTGCGTACAGGTCGACCGAGTGCAGCGGCACCAGCAGCCGGTGGACGTCGTCCACCTGGTACAGGGTGAGCACGTCGTAGGGGACCAGCCGCTTCAGCTCGGTGGTGATCCGGTCCAGCAGCTCATCGAGGCTGGCCGATCCCAGCAGCATGCGTGAGATGCCCAGCAACGTCTGGTAGGACGCAAGTCGCACAGCGTGCTGAGGCGCCTGACTGGAGCGGTCGGGCAAGGTGTCCTCTCGGGGCAATGAGTCGGGACGAGCTAACGAGATGCGCGCATCTAAGTGTCCCCGAAGTCGTCGGATTCTCTCACCCCCGTCCGGGGGATCCGAGCGCTACTCCACGCGCCGGTAGGCGGCCAGACAGGCCACCGTGACCACGGTGATCACGAGCGCGCCGGCGATCGCGACGTGGACGGCGATCACCTCCCAGGGCAGCCCGTTTCGGTACTGGTACTCCCCCACGCCGAGCTGGCAGAGCGTCAGCACGATACCGGCCAGCGAGAGCCGCTGGGCGAGGCTGCCGCGCTCGCGCCGCCACAGCATCACCGCCAGGGCCAGGAAGACGGCCGTGAAGGTGAAGGCGGCCCGCACGTGCACGTAGACGGCGTCGTAGAAGTTGCCCAGCCGCTCGATCGGCCGATCGGTCGCTCCGGCATGCGGCCCCGCGGCCGTCACGAACGCGCCGGTCGTGACCAGCACCAGGCACAGCGCCACCGCGACGGCGCCAAGCGCGGCCGCCCGCGACCGATCGATGCTGAGCGTGCCCCACCCACGCGACACGGCGACAGCGTGGAAGGTCACCCAGGCGGAGGTCGCCACCACCGCCATCGCCAGCAGGAAGTGCGACATCACCAGCAGCGGGTGCAGGTCGAATGCCACTGTGACGGCGCCCAGCGGCACCTGGGCGACCGTGCCGACCGCCGCCGCGACGGCGCCCCAGGCCACCGCCCGCGTCAGCCCCGGCGTGCGGAAGCCGAGCCAGGCGGTGAACACCGCAGCCAGCATCGCGATCCCGGAGATGACCCGATTCGAGAACTCGATCACCGAGTGGTACCCCGCGGAGGGGATCAGGCTGTCGGCCTGGCAGGTCGGCCAGTGCGGGCAGCCGAGGCCGGATGCGGTCAGCCGCACCAGCCCCCCGGTCGCGACCACCAGCCACAGCAGCCCGAGCGTGATCAACGCCGCTCGCTCGAAGGTGCGCGCCGAGACGGCGCCGCCGCGAACACGTGCGAGAGCGGAGTCGGCCGTCGCCATGGCGGTTAGTGTAGAGACTGTCCCGTGACCGTGGCACCGGGCCGGCCTAGCTACAGTTGCAACCTCAACTTCGTCCAAACCCGCATTCGAGTTCACGGAGATCCCGATGACAACGACGCTTCCGGAGCAGGACACGACCGCACTGCTCGCCCGGCTCGACCTCGACGCCGCCGCGCTCAGCGACGGTGACCTCGAGGTGCGCACTCCGATCACCGGCGAGCCGATCGCCCGGCTGCACTCGGCCACGCCCGAGCAGGCCGAAGCCGCGATCACCCGCTCGGCCGAGGCCTTCCTGGCCTGGCGAGAGCTGCCCGCACCTCGTCGCGGCGAGCTGGTGCGGCTGCTGGGTGAGGAGCTGCGGCACGAGAAGGAGGCGCTGGGCGCCCTGGTCACGCTGGAGGCGGGAAAGATCGGCCAGGAGGGGCTGGGCGAGGTGCAGGAGATGATCGACATCTGCGACTTCGCGGTCGGCCTCTCACGCCAGCTGTACGGCCTCACGATCGCCTCCGAGCGGCCCGGGCATCGCATGATGGAGACGTGGCATCCGCTCGGCCCGATCGGCGTCATCACCGCCTTCAACTTCCCGGTCGCTGTCTGGAGCTGGAACTCGGCGCTGGCATTCGTGTGCGGCGACCCGGTGATCTGGAAGCCGTCGTCTCGCACGCCGCTGACGGCGCTGGCCTGCCAGTCGCTGTTCCGGCGCGCCGAGCAGCGGTTCGGCGACGCTCCCGAGGGGCTGCTGGAGGTGATCATCGGCGGCGCCGGCCGCGCGCTGGTGGACGACCCGCGCGTGCCGCTGGTATCGGCCACCGGCTCGACCGCGATGGGCCGCGCGATGGCACCGCGGGTGGCGGGCCGGCTGGGCCGGTCGCTGCTCGAGCTGGGCGGCAACAACGCCATGATCGTCACGCCCAGCGCCGACCTCGATCTGGCGGTGCGGGCGATCGTGTTCTCGGCCGTCGGAACGTGCGGCCAGCGCTGCACCTCGCTGCGCCGGCTGATCGTCCACGAGTCGATCGCCGAGCCGCTGCTGGAGCGGCTCGAGCGGGCCTACGCGAGCGTCCAGGTGGGCGATCCGCGCGAGCAGGGGACGCTGTGCGGCCCGCTGATCTCACCCGACGGCTTCAAGGACATGCAGGCCGCGCTCGATCGTGCTCGTGGTGACGGTGGCCGGGTCAGCGGCGGCGAGCGGGTGCTGGCCGAGCGCTGGCCGGAAGCGCACTACGTGCGGCCCGCCATCGTTCGCATGCCGGAGCAGACGGAGGTGGTGCGGGAGGAGACGTTCGCGCCGATCCTGTACGCGGTCACCTATCGCGAGATGGACGAGGCGATCCGGCTGCACAACGACGTGCCGCAGGGGCTCTCGTCGTGCATCTTCACCGGCGACCTGCGCGAGGGTGAGCGGTTCCTGGCCGCCGGCGGCTCGGATTGCGGCATCGCGAACGTCAACATCGGGCCCAGCGGCGCCGAGATCGGCGGCGCGTTCGGCGGCGAGAAGGAGACCGGCGGTGGCCGCGAGTCGGGCTCGGACTCATGGAAGGCCTACATGCGGCGGCAGACCGCCACCGTCAACTACTCACACGATCTGCCGCTGGCCCAGGGCATCGTGTTCGACGCCGGGTAACGCTCTGGCTCAGCCGGCCGCCACGGGCAGCAGGTTCAGCTGCTCGTGGCGGCCGAGGTAACGCGGTGCGGGTTGGGAGACGTCCGCGTCCCAGACCGCCTTGACGTCTGCCAGCACCTCGCGCAGCTGGTAGTGCACCATCTTCGCGGTCGGCACGCGCCCCCAGTCCGGCACGCTGAGACCGTCGGCGTGGATGCCGAGCGAGCGGCAAAGGTAGACGGCCCGCGGCACGTGGTAGCCCTGGCTGACCAGGACGGCACTCTTGACGCGGAAGATCTGGCGCGCGCGGGCGCACGAGTCGTACGTGTCGAAGCCGGCATCATCGATCGTGATCGCGGCGCTGGGCACGCCCTGTGAGAGCGCGTAGTCGCGCATCGCCGCCGGCTCGTCGTGGCTCGCGACGTGGTTGTCGCCGCTCATCAGCAAGCCGTCCACCTTGCCCAGCCGATACAGCCGGACGGCGGCATCGAGCCGGTCGCGGAGGAACCAGGTGGCCTTCCCGTCCCGGGTCAAGCCCGCACCCAGAACGATCGCCACCTGGTGATGGGAGACCGTGCCGGGATCGCTCGTGATGCTGCCCGAGGAGTCGACGTGGATCAGCAGCATCGGCGCCAGCAGCAGTGCAACCAGCACCGCCAGGGTTGCTACGACCTTGAGCAGTCGGCGACGGGAGAACATCCGCCCGACGATAGCCGCTCGGGTGGCCGGCCCCGGCCGGGGCGTCGGCGCGTATCACTATGCGTGTGAAGCGGCTGAAGGGACTCGAACCCTCGACGTTGCCCCGCTAGGGGGCCAACTCCTCTCCGTTCGAGTCGCCCATTCTGTCCGCAGCGTTTGAATCCAGTACTCAGATCACTCCCGTTTCCTTGACGGCCCCACCCCTTTGGTTAATCGACGAGGCAACTAGAGGAACTAGGAGAGGATCATCATGGCGCTAACGGTTCGACATCGAGGACGACGGCGGAGGCATTGCAGCGGAGGTCCAGATGTCCCGCCCTGTGTCCAACTTCCACACCACTACGCTCGCACGCCCGGTGCCCGGAGCGATCGGCACCGATGCCACGGTCTACCTGGCCGTGCTGGGCTTCCAGGGGCTGGCGCCGTCCAGCCGCTATGAGTACCACCGCGAACTGACCCGGCTCGCCGCGATGTTCCCGGACGTTGGAGTGGGCGAGATCTCTCGGCCGATGGTCGATCGCTACCTCGTTCAGCGAGCCATGATCGAGCAGCAGTTGAGCGTGTCCAGCCGCCGCAAGATCATGGCCTGTCTGTCTGGCTTCTTCGCCTGGGCCGCGTCCTCAGGGCTGTGCCCGCATGGCAACCCGGTGGCGGGGATCATTCGACCGCCCCTGACCGATC